>JANYGR010000056.1 GCA_025359355.1 Bacteroidota bacterium
TAAAATCAATTGAAAAGTAACAAACTACTTTTTTAAATCCCCATAGTAAATTTTATTGCTTAGGCTACCTCTCGCTTTGTTCAACACAGGCTTAAATCAAAGTTTCGTGCCTCAACTTCGTTTAAGCCTTATATGTTATAGGGCGTTTTGTCTTCCAATTACTTAAATGTCAAAGCGTGAAATGATTTGTCCATTAGGTTGGAATGTGTCGATTTGTCGTTACTCATAAATGTAATTATTACGTCAGCCACGTTGTCCTTGTGTAAATAAACCATTTGTCCGTATTTATAACCTGTCCCGAAGCCACAGTTAAACTGAAAAAATGAGGAACCACCATTGTCTGCATTAAATTCTTTCTTTACAGCTTGAGGGGGAAATGCTCCGATGTCGATGTCCTGGCCACCCGTCATGTTTAGAACATTGGATTGAATGCGTCCTTTGTAAATTACATTTGGACTTACCATTAAGCAATTTGTGTCGAGCTTACATTTTTTATATTCTTCTATTGTCGGCTTGAGTGACCATACAGTATAACGAACTTCAAAGTCCGCTGTCTTGTCCTTAATTGCAAAACTGTACCAAAGGTCTTTGTTTTCTTTTACATAAGTTTCTTTGTAGTCTGGTGGCATAGTGAATTTAAGTCCAATAGTGTCAATATACTTTTGGAATTCGTCTGCCTTAACAATTTTTCCTTTGTCGTCAGAGAAAGTAAATGCTGTTATTAAAACAGTCAATACGGAAAGTCCGATAATTTTTGGCTTCATAGTTGTCGTTTTTTTAAATGCCCTATAACTAATATATACCCGCCACTTTATAGCGCATATCTGTCGTATTTTGCAAGATATACGCTACTCGGTAGTATATAGTTATCATGTAAATATATAACATTCTTGTTTCTGCATCTAATCATTATAGAGCCTAAAGTACACTTAAGCGCGATGTTCAAGAAATTTTAATATGGATTCTATTGATGTCTAAATAAAAATCAATATAACCTAACTCTTTTTTCTAAAATAAAAAGACAAGGGAACACCAGTAAAATCAAAGTTTTCGCGAAACTTATTTTCTAAGAAACGTTTGTAGGCATCCGTTAAATACTGTGGCGAATTACAGAAAAATACAAAAGCGCAAGTTCCTTTAATTTGAGTCACATATTTTATTTTCACTAATTTACCTTTACTAGCAGGTGGTGGAAAATGATCAATTAACGGTAAGAAGAAGTCATTCAACTTACTAGTTGGTATTTGTGTTGATTTATTTCCGTACACCATCATCGCCGTTTCAATCACTTTCATGATACGTTGTTTTTCAGTAACAGAAGTAAAAATAATGGGGATGTCTTTAAAAGGTGCTGTACGCTCACGAATGGCTGTTTCAAAGCTTAACGTAGTCATCGTACTTTTCTCTTCTACTAAATCCCATTTATTAACAACGATTACTAAGCCCTTATGATTTTTTACAGCTAAGTGAATAATATTCAAATCCTGAGATTCGATTCCCTGAGTTGCATCAATCATCAATACACAAACGTCAGTTGTTTCAATAGCACGAATGGTTCGCATCACACTGTAAAACTCTAAGTCTTCGTGAACCTTTGCTTTTTTGCGCATACCCGCAGTATCAATCAATAAAAAATCATGACCGAATTTATTGTATCGTGTATGTATTGTATCTCTGGTAGTTCCTGCAACAGGCGTTACTATATTTCTTTCTTCTCCTAATAACGCATTTACTAATGATGATTTACCTACGTTGGGTCTTCCAACAATGGCTATTTTAGGCAAGGTATCGCCTTCTATAGCTCCTAAATCTTCAGGAAATGATTTTACTAAAGCATCTAACATATCTCCAGTACCGCTTCCGCTATTCGATGAAATACAATATGGCTCACCTAAACCTAAGGCATAAAATTCAGCGGCGTAAGAATTACGATCACTGTTATCTACTTTATTGACAACAAGCATCACAGGCTTTTTGCTTTTACGCACTACGCTTGCTACTTCTTTATCAAATTGTGTAATTCCTTCCGATACATCTACTAAAAATAAAAGAGAGGTACATTCGTCAACCGCAATTTGTACTTGTTTTCTAATTTCAGATTCAAACACATCATCGCTTCCTTTGATGTATCCACCAGTATCTACGATGGAAAACTCAACTCCGTTCCAGTTCGTTTTTCCGTAATGTCTATCACGCGTTACTCCCGCTTCTTCGTCTACAATGGCTTCGCGTGTTTCTGTTAATCTATTAAAAAGTGTTGATTTCCCTACATTCGGTCTTCCAACAATGGCTACTATATTTGGCATATTGGCGCAAAGGTAATAAAAAGTTAGGAAGAAATTTGATTTACATTTAAAAGTAAGATGTTTATGAGAATATTATCTTTACGCCATGATTAATAATCTTCAACTATATTCTCAAAAAGATCTTTCTCAATATACACGTACTAGAGGAAACGAAACTAAAATAGGACAAGACGTTTTAACGATTTCTGATGCTAAAAATTGGCAACAAGAATTAGCAACTCTGCCTTGTAAATTTGTGTTATTAGGTATTCCAGAAGACATTGGCGTAAGAGCTAACTACGGACGTGGGGGAGCGCACACTGCATGGAAGCCAGCCTTAGAAGGTTTTTTGAGTCAACAAAGTAATATGTTTTTGAGTGGTAAAACGTGTTGCGTCTTAGGACATATTGAAGTGGATGATTTAATGGAAAAAGCAAATGCCTTAACTACTAAAACCATAGAAGATATAGCCATCTTTAGAACCTTGGTTGCTGAAATAGATACGCGTGTAAGTGAAGTTATTAAGGTTATTTCTGGTTGTGGTAAAATTCCTATTGTTGTAGGCGGCGGACATAATAACGCTTATCCTATTATTAAAGGCTGTTCGCAGGGCTTAGCTCAAAAAATAAATGTAATTAATTGCGATCCTCACACCGATTTCAGACCCTTAGAAGGTCGGCACAGCGGTAATGGATTTAGCTATGCTTACAAAGAAAATTTTATTGATAACTACGCTGTGCTTTGTATGCACGAGCAATATAACACATCTTCATAAGTACTAAAATATAAGTGTGCATTATCTTTTACAAAATCGGTTAATACATGTGCTGTATTATATTGCTCGTGCATACAAAGCACAGCGTAGTTATC
>JANYGR010000060.1 GCA_025359355.1 Bacteroidota bacterium
GATGGCTCAAATTGGCTGCTACGTACCGGCTAAGAAAGCTCATATTGGTATCGTTGATAAAATTTTTACCCGTGTTGGTGCTAGTGATAATATATCATCTGGCGAATCTACTTTTATGGTAGAGATGAATGAGACCGCTAGTATCTTAAATAATTTAAGCGAACGCAGTTTAATTTTACTCGATGAAATTGGTCGTGGCACTTCCACGTATGATGGAATATCTATTGCTTGGGCTATTGCGGAGTATATTCATTCTCAACCAAAGAATCGCGCAAAGACCCTATTTGCAACGCATTACCACGAACTCAATGAAATGACTACTTACTTTCCTCGCATTAAAAACTTTAATGTGTCGGTAAAAGAAGTAAACAATAAAATTATTTTCTTACGTAAATTACTAGAAGGTGGTAGCGAACATAGCTTCGGTATTCATGTGGCCCGTATGGCTGGTATGCCCAAACAAGTAGTAGATAGAGCGAATGATATTTTAAAAAAATTAGAAAAAGATCACGAGTTAGAATTATCAGATGTTGAATTAACGCAAACAGTTTCTACCGATGCTATTCATCAATTAGCTTCTAAAACAAAAAGTAAAAGTGATTATCAATTAAGTTTTTTTCAACTCAACGATCCAGTGTTGGAGCAAGTAAAAGATGAACTCTTAAAAACGGATATTAATACCCTTACTCCTATAGAAGCCCTGATGAAGCTCAATGACATTAAGCGTTTGATTGGCGGGTAAGTTGGGGAATTATTTTTTATGGAAAGAAGAACAATAATAATCATATTAGCAATTCTATTTTTTGTTGTTGGAATTCCATTAATATTTTTCATTGAACTAGTTAATGGATTTGGTTCTTCATCTGGCGACTATTATAAATTTCAGAATGCTGATATTCAAATAGCAACTATCGAGTTTAATTCAGATAGTAGCGTTATTCAAAAAATAACTAATATCAATAAAATTGATACGAATAATCAAAATGCTTTTTATATTAGATTCGAAACTGAATTTTATTCCAATATTCAGTCCTCAAACTCTTCGTTACAAGCTGCGCACGCTCCTGGGCAATATGGTTGCCAAGAAAAAATTGACTCATTAAGTTTATATGTAATTGATGAAAAAACAAATAAAAAAATCAATTTTAGTGATTATATTGAATTGCCAAGTAATTCTAGACTAATAACCACCGAATCAGAAAACAAATATTGTCAGATGCTGAAAGTTAATGATTCCCTTTATCAGGAAATTTACATTTTTGAAAATCTAAAAGATTTTCAAAATAAATTCAATTCAAGTAAAGGTCAGTTATTTGATTTTATGTTATATAATACCCCTTTATTGTTTTTTTTTAATAAAAACTTCGCAAATAATTTAGATTCATCTTTCGATTTACACTTATTTATAAAAATGACAAATGGTCAAATTATTAATTGTGAAAGGAAAGAAGTATTGAAATAAATATATTCATAAATAATAATTACATTCCCAAATCCATAAAGGACTTAAACGTTTTATTGTAATCGCCCATACTTCGTTTGATGACATCGTGCGCTACTTCTCGTCCGTAGGTTTCTGTAATTTCTACAATCGCATTTGATTCTCCAGGAATATTTTTATAGGTTAAAAAATAATGACGTAAACGATTAATGATAGGTTCTGGTACATCCGAAATATCTTTCCACTTACTATAAATTTCATCTTTTGCCATCACGGCTATGATTTTATCATCGGCTTCATTTTTATCAATCATTCGGAAACCGCCAATTGGTATAGCTTCCATAATGATGTCTCCTGTAGGAATATTACGTTCTGTTAATACACAAATATCCAAAGGATCTCCGTCGCCAATTATAGTAGTGCGATTAGTTTTAAGATTAGCTAATTCTGCTACCGATTCGCCGCAATAAGTTTGAGGAACAAAGCCGTATAAGGCTGGCACAATATTAGAAAACTTTTGAGGTCTATCTACTTTACGATACCCTGAAGCTTTATCTATTTCATATTTAATTTGATCCGCAGGAACCATTTCGATGTAACAAGTAATAATATCAGGCGCGTTTTCGCCGTAAGAAATTCCGTGCCAAGGATGTGCTTTGTGTAATTGAACTTTCAT
>JANYGR010000067.1 GCA_025359355.1 Bacteroidota bacterium
CAGCGAGAAGCCCGCGAGGTGCTCATGGGCGAGGCGATCGCCAAGATCCCGAGGCGGTTCGCCGGCATGCGCTTCGGGGGCGAGCTGCTCAGCCGGGCATGCCCCCAGTCGAGGCTGCTCGCCGCCGCCGCCATGATTGCCCCCTTCGAGACCCAGCGGACCTTGCTGATTGTGGGCGCCACCGGGCGGGGCAAAACCTCGCTGACCGCCGCGATCTTTCGCTACCAGATCGATCGCCTGCGCCGGCCCGAGGCGACCGTGGCGGACGAGCGAGTTGATAATTTACCATTTTTGACAACTAATCAAAAAGAAACAGATTATGTTAATAACTACACAACTACAACTGGTACATTTAGTCCAGGAACACCAAGTACAGCGTTAAAACAATATACGCCTTTTAGTAGTGTTGGAATTAACGTAGGCGTTCATTTAGCTTTCGGTAAATAATAGATACTAAAATTAATTGAAAGCCTCGTATAGTTTTATACGAGGCTTTTTTATGCAAAAAAATACAGATTTAAAATAAAAATATTATGCCGAGGCTTTAATTTCCTCTATAATCAATTGAATAGACACGTTGCCTCTAAATTCATTTTCTTTAATTTTATAAACGATATCAACTGGAATTTTTCGTTGAAAGAAATTTAAAAAATCGCCTTTGCCAAAAGCAATGGCTTCTATTTTAGTCAATTTTGAATTTGGTTGATACAATTCTAATTTCAAATGATTGGTGCCAACTACTTTAGCAAAGCCTGTATCTAATAAGCCACGGCTGCAAAACACGGGAGTCATGTTGTGTGGACCATGAGGAGCAAACTGATTTAAAATGCGAATTAACTTTTCATTAATATCATCTAAGGCAATTTCTAAATCTACTTCAACTACAGGCAATAACATTTCGGGCTTAATGGTTCGCGAAACCTCATTCTCGAAAGCTTCCGTAAAGGCTTTCACGTTTTCTGTTTTAAGTGTTAAGCCAGCTGCAAATTTATGCCCACCAAATTGTTCTAATAAATGGCTGCAATTTTCAATCGCTGTATATACATCAAAATCTTTTACACTTCGCGCAGAGCCTGTAGCTAAGCCATTTGACTCAGTGAGGATAATTGTAGGTTTGTAATATTTTTCGATCATGCGGGAAGCTACAATACCAACAACACCTTTGTGCCATGATGGATTAAACAACACCGTTGATTTTTTAAATGGCGTAATTGGATTGAGTTCCAGTGTTTCAAAGGCTTCATCAGTAATACTAACATCAATATCTCGTCGCTGATTATTAGTTTCATTTATTTTTTTTGAAAACTCAGTGGCTTCATCCGTATCACTAATCAATAATTCAACAGCTTTAGAGCCATGCTCTATTCGCCCGGCAGCATTAATGCGTGGCGCAATTGTAAATACCAATGTATTTATATCAAGTTCTTTATCTTGCTTATTAAGCGCTAATAAAGCTTTTAAACCTGGACGAGGATTTTCGTTTAATTGTTTTAATCCGAAATAAGCAAGTACTCTGTTTTCGCCTGTAATAGGAACAATATCGGCAGCAATACTCGTTACTACCAAATCTAAATATTGCAAAGCTTCTTGTTCATCAATGTCATGTTGTATGCAAAACGCTTGTGCTAATTTAAAACCAATGCCACAACCCGCTAATTCTTTATAGGGGTATGGACAATCTTTTTGCTTAGGGTCTAAAACCGCCACAGCATTGGGTATATCATCGCCCGGTAAGTGATGGTCACAAATAATAAAGTCAACGTTCTTGGAATTAGCGTAATCTATTTTATCGTTGGCTTTAATACCACAATCTAAGGCAATAATTAAAGAGTAGTTGTTATCAGCAGCATAATCAATGCTTTTAAGAGAGATGCCATATCCTTCTATATATCTATCTGGAATGTAATAACGTATTTCGGGAATATATTTTTTAAAGAAACTATAAACCAATGCAACTGAGGTTGTACCATCTACATCATAATCGCCAAAGATCAATACTTTTTCTTTATTGGCAATTGCAGTAATGATGCGATCTATTGCTTGTTGCATACCCTTCATGCTGAAGGGATTGAGAAGCATATCTAATGAGGGGCGGAAAAATGTTTTGGCTTCATCAAAAGTTCCAATATTTCTTAACGCTAATAATTGAGCAATAGTTTTATCTACAGATAATTCGTTTTGCAAAGAAGAAACAACTTCTATGTTTTTAATTTGATGTATGTTCCATTTTTTTTCCATTTATCGTTGAGGTTTTACAACACAGAGATAAAGAGTTTTAGAGCTCGCAGAGTTGGATGATCATATTTTTTAACTAAGTGTGCTCTTTATTTTAATTTAAGTATTGATAGTCTCATTAATTAGTGCATGTAAGAAAATGGAGTTTTTTTACCAAAACTCACAGACAACTCTATTAAATAGAATTTTTTAGGCGAACAAATTTTTAAAAGCGCAGTTTACTTAGGTAAGTGAGCATTTTAAAAATGAAGTTCAACGACAAAAAGGCATTTAATAGAGTTGTCTGTTAAGCGATGTTATGATACACATTCATAATATCATCATCATCTTCCATTTTATCAATCATCTTTTTAAACTCTTCTTCTTGCTCATCCGTTAATTCCTTAGTAGTTGTGGGGATAAACGTTTTAATGGTTTCTTTAACTATATATTTTTTTTCTTCCAAACCATTTTGCATTAACCCGAAATCCGTAAAAGCAACTTGCACAATTAATTCGTTGGTTTCGTCATCCCACGTTAATTCTTCTGCACCAAAATCAATTAAATCCATTTCTACTTCATCTCTGTCTAACCCAGTAGAATCAAGCTTAAATAAGCCTTTGTGTTCAAACATAAAACTCACCGATCCGTTTGTACCTAATGCTCCATTAGAACGATTAAAATACAATCTTAAATTAGCAACCGTACGAGTTGGATTATCAGTAGCGCACTCTACTAATACTGGCACTCCAAAAGGTCCGTAACCTTCATAAACAATTTCATCGTAGTTATTGGTATCTTTTTCCGAAGCACGTTTAATAGCGTTATCCACATTCACTTTAGGCATATTCACTGCTTTGGCATTAGCAATACAAATACGTAATTTGGGATTCAAGTCAGGACTTGGTCCGCCTTGTTTTACTGCCATTACAATTTCTTTTCCAATTTTTGTGAATTGCTTAGCCATTTTAGCATAACGCTTAAACATAGTGGCTTTGCGGGTTTGAAATATACGTCCCATAGTGTTCTAAATTTTTCTAAATTTTGGATAAATTTAACTCAAAATTACCAATAGCTTAACTACATTTGTAAAAATATTTTTAAAATGGATTCATTAGAAACATTAGATACTTTCCAAGTTCATATTAAATTACCTGAAATATTTACCAAACGTTTTGTTTCATTTATTCCACAACAAAGGCAATTAGTTACTGAGTTACTCGAAAAACGAGTGATTCTAAATTATGCTTTGAGTATGGATAGAAGTAATTTATGGGTAACCATACAGGCAAAAAATCAATTAGCGGTGATGGATATTTTAGCAACTTTTCCTATTATTAATGATGTGAAGGTTGAAATATTTGAACTCGCTTTTTTTGA
>JANYGR010000085.1 GCA_025359355.1 Bacteroidota bacterium
GTACCAGTCATTTTTTTCTGAGAAAAAAGAACAAAAGTAAAGATCGAGAGCGAGTATGTTAATAGGTTTTTCAACGGTTTCAAAAATAATTATAAAATCTTAATGTTACGCAATTTTAACTTAATCCTATTCTGTTTTTCATCTTAAAGAAACTACAAAATCTATACAATATCCTAATGCGTAAAATGTTGAATAAATGTTTATATAAATTAGGTGAAATATGCTTGTAAAATGGTAGTTTAAAGTTAAACTTGCTAAGTACTGAGTTAATACCAGTCTTTATGCTAAATTTAATGTTCTAAATTCATACTATGCTAACTAAAAACAACTTCTTTTTAATCGTCTTTTTATGTATCGTCGCATCATCGTTCTCGCAAACCAATACCAGAAAATGGCGTAAAACGGAAAATGACTCAATGGAACGTGCTTTATTATTATATGATGAGGCTAACTACACCATGGCATTACCTATTTACGAGAAATTATATACAGCACATCCTAAAGAAGATTATTTGAAATATTGTTATGGTCGTTGTGCATTATATAGAAGTGATAAACACGAAGTAGCGTTGACCTTATTAAACGAAGTATATGAAAAAAATAAAAAAATTGAAAACATACAACTTGATTTAGCTAAAGCCAATCATTTTAATTTAAAATTTGATGAAGCATTAGCCCTTATAGATCTGTGTTTAGCAAATAAAAAAGTGAAGCCTGAAATAAAAAAAGAAGCGAACCAGTTGAATTTATATTGCATTAACGCAAAACAATTTTTCGCTAATCCAACCTCTGCTAAAATAGAAAATGCAGGTAACATCTTAAATACTGCTAATGATGAGTATGTGCCTGTTATTTCAGCTGATGAATCTATTATGATATACACTTATCGTGGAACTGAAAGTATGGGTGGGTTGCAAAACGCCTTCTTGCAACCTGATCCTTATGGTATTTATTACGAAGATGTTTATCAAACAACTAAAGAAAATGGACAATGGACAACCCCTAAACCCATTGCACCTATTAATTCTAATTCGCACGATGCTGCCATTGCTTTAAGCACTGATGGTCAGCAATTGTTTGTTTACAAAGATAATGGTGACGACCATGGTGATATTTACATCAGTTATTTTGCAAATAATACGTGGAGTACACCACAAAAATTAAAAGGCGAAGTAAACTCTTATTCTTGGGAAGGCAGTTGCTCAATGACTGCTGATGGCAAGCAATTATATTTTAGTAGCGAGCGTGGTGGCGGTTATGGCGGTAAAGATATTTACCGAGCAACCTTACAACCAGATAGCACTTGGGGACAAGTAGTCAACTTAGGAGATAGTATTAATACAGCATTAGATGATGATGCGCCTTTTATTCATCCTGATGGTATCAATTTATTTTACAGTTCCAAAGGAAAAAACAGTATGGGTGGCTATGATATTTTTCAAGCTCGATTAAATATATTAGATTCTGCATTTCGTCAGCCAGTTAATTTAGGTTATCCTATTAATACGCCAGATGACGATATATATTATGTATTATCCGCTAATGGCGAACGAGGTTACTACGCCTCTGGTAAACAAGGCGGGTATGGATTAAAAGACATTTACACCGTTTACCCTGGCTATGTAGGTAAAAAACCATCGGTGTATGTTGTTAAAGGTAAAATTACAGCCGACTTGCAGCCTGTGGAATCAAACATTTCTGTAGAAATAACAAGTAAAAACAATAAGAAATTTGGCGAATTTAAAAGTAATTCTTTGACAGGGAATTATTTAATTTCTTTACCTGCGGGTGGTATTTTTGATGTAACATTTAAGTATGATAAATTTCCATATAAATTATTAGAAATTAATACCATGAGTTTAGAAGGATATGACGAAAAATTATTTGACATAGATTTCAATACCAAAGATACGGCAAAGCCTGTTGTAACTATTCCTCCGAAAGATACAGTTGTAGCCGTTGTTATTAAAAAAGAAGAAGTAAAACAACCCGTGGTGAAGAAAGAAGAAGTGAAGCAATCGATTGAAAAGAAAGAAGAACTACCTATTGAGAAACAACCGGTTATTATTGTTCGCAAAAAAGATGGTTTTGTTCCAAGAAATGCTGCACAAGAAAAAAACAGAGTGTATAGCGAACTCTATGGTGATATTAGCACCTAACCCTTTTAAATGTAAGTACACGTAGTTTTTAGGATATTTATAAGCAGCAATCTGTACTTTAAATTCTAATCCTTCGGCGCTAATATCACCATAG
>JANYGR010000099.1 GCA_025359355.1 Bacteroidota bacterium
GATGCCGATACTGGGGCAATCATTTTTATCTTATATACAGGGAAAAAGCAAAACCATTCATGATCCAAACTATGTATATGCATTGGAACATTATGGAGGCTGTCTGTTGATAAAAGGCAACTGGAAGATTACAAATACAAGCGATCCCTTTAATGAAACCGCTTTTGAATTGTATAAAATTGATGAAGATTGGGGAGAAACAAAAGATCTTTCAAAGTCTCAGCCCAAAAAATTGAAAGAAATGATGAATGAGTGGAAAATATTTAAAAAGAAAGTGGGCATTATACCCCTGGATAAAGGAGAAAGGATTCATCTTGATATTATAAGGTAATTAGTATCACGAACGCATCGGAAGGGGCCTTGCGTTATCGGCAACCCTATGACAACACCTCGCGACAATAAAACGATCCCGCTTCGCCAGAACAAATTGATCCGATCAAGTAAATCCACTTTAACCTTCTTAATAAAGTAATTAAAAGTGGCTAATAGTTTTTATCTATGAGTTAATCAATTAAATAGATAAACATGTTGGTTAATTCATTGATACATTCGCCATTATCTATCTGATAAAACAACAACAATATGCATAACGAACAAAATCAGACAATGGCTCACATCAACCACGACGAAGCCAAGTGCCCGTTTCATGGAGGAGCCTTAAAACAAAGCGCAGGTAGTGGTACGAGAAACCGTGACTGGTGGCCTAATCAATTAAAATTGAACATCCTTCGCCAAAACTCTTCTTTGTCCAATCCCATGGGTGAGACATTTAATTACGCTGAAGAGTTCAAAAGCCTCGATCTGGCTGCCTTGAAAAAAGACATTTTTGATCTTATGACCACATCGCAAGACTGGTGGCCCGCCGACTATGGCCACTATGGTCCATTCTTCATCCGTATGGCCTGGCATAGTGCAGGTACTTACCGCATCTCTGACGGACGTGGTGGTGCAGGTTTTGGTACACAGCGTTTTGCACCACTCAACAGCTGGCCCGACAATGCAAATCTCGACAAGGCACGTTTGCTGCTCTGGCCAATTAAAAAGAAATACGGAAAGAAAATTTCCTGGGCAGATCTGATGATCCTTGCCGGTAACTGTGCCCTCGAATCTATGGGCTTCAAAACTTTTGGTTTTGCAGGTGGTCGAGAAGATATTTGGCACCCTGAAAAAGACGTGAATTGGGGAGTAGAAAAAGAATGGCTTGCCGCAACTAAAAACCGTTATGCAAATGATGCTGACCGTGAGTCTTTGGAAAACCCTTTAGCATCGGTTCAAATGGGGCTGATATACGTAAATCCTCAGGGCGTTGATGGAAAACCAGACCCGCTAAAAACAGCTCAAGACGTACGAATGACATTTAAACGCATGGCTATGAATGATGAAGAAACAGTAGCGTTAACTGCCGGTGGACATACTGTAGGTAAGGCACATGGCAATGGTGACGCTTCTTTAATTGGAGAAAGCCCCGAAGGAGCAGTAATTCAAGAACAAGGTTTTGGTTGGCATAACCCTAAAGGAAAAGGAAACGCGGAAGATACTGTTACCAGTGGGCTGGAAGGGGCATGGACAACCAATCCAACAAAATGGGATAGTGGTTACTTTGATTTGCTTTTCAAATACGAATGGGAATTAAAAAAAAGTCCTGCAGGTGCATGGCAATGGGAACCTATAAACATTAAAGAAGAAGACAAAACCATTGATGCCCATAATCCAAGCAAACGCCAAAATCCCATTATGACAGATGCCGACATGGCTATGAAAATGGATCCGTCCTATCGCATAATATCAGAGCGGTTTCACAAAGACCCAGAATATTTTAATCAGGTATTTGCAAAAGCATGGTTCAAACTCACCCATCGCGACTTAGGTCCAAAGAGTCGTTACTTAGGTACCGATGTACCCAAAGAAAATTTGCTTTGGCAAGATGTCATTCCAATGGTTGATTACACCTTGTCTGATACTGAAATTGAAGAATTAAAAGAAAGGCTATTGAATAGTGGTTTAACAAATACTGAACTTATCAATACAGCTTGGGATAGCGCAAGAACATTCAGACGTTCAGACTACAGAGGTGGTGCTAATGGTGGAAGAATTCGATTGGCTCCTCAAAAAGAGTGGATTGGCAACGAACCCGAAAGATTGAAGAAAGTATTAAATACCCTCGAGAAAATTCAAGCTGGTTTACCAAAAAAAATAAGCATTGCAGATTTGATCATTTTAGGAGCAAGTGCAGCAATAGAAAAAGCTGCAAAGGAAGCTGGAGTATCTATTAAAGTTCCATTTAACGCCGGACGTGGTGATGCAACAGCTGAAATGACAGATGCCGAATCGTTTGCCGTTTTAGAACCCATACATGATGGTTATAGAAATTGGTTGAAAAAAGACTACGCTGTAAACTCGGAAGAATTATTGTTAGAAAGATCTCAACTCATGGGACTGACAGCTCCAGAAATGACAGTTTTAATTGGTGGTATGCGTGTGTTAGGATCAAATTATGGAGAAAACAAACATGGGGTGTTTACAGACAGAGAAGGTGTGTTAAGCAATGACTTCTTTGTAAACCTTACAGATATGAAATACTCATGGAAGCCTGTAGCAGATAACTTATACAACATCGTTGATAGAAAAACTGGAGTAACTAAATGGACGGCGACTCGTGTAGATTTAGTTTTTGGTTCAAACTCTATATTACGAGCCTATTCAGAAGTTTATGCGCAAGACGATAACAAAGAAAAATTTGTGAAAGATTTTGTGAAAGCATGGGTAAAAGTAATGAATGCTGACCGTTTCGATTTGAAATAAATATTGACTAACATTAACACGCTATGCTGCTTTCGATAAGTATTGAAAGTAGTACAGCGTATTATGTTTCTTTTATATAATAACGTCTTAGCGAGGAAGCACAACGAAGCTATCTCAAATTATATAAAAAAAGGCTTAGTTTATAGTGAGTTTCTAATAAAGAAAAATCATGATAGCTATAATATACTAAATGTGAGATTGCTTCACTCCTGCTTCGTTCGCAATGACGGAGCTTCTTAACTGGATCGAAGCCGACCTATTAAAATTTAGCGTAAAAAATAAGTTTATCCCGTTCGCGCGGACTTGTAGTCAGTGCGCATAAAAAGTAAAACCTTAGTTAATGCGCTACGGTTTTTTTATAACAGCTTTTTAACAGCCTATATTTTTGACAATATTAATAGTATTTTAGGCTATCTAAACGCAACCTATGGCTAACGAATTTTCAGAAAAAACAGCTGATACAAACAATACTATTAAATGTAAAAATTGTGGTGGAAATTTAAAATACTTACCTGGCACGCCTTACCTTAATTGTGAGTATTGTGGTACTAAAAATGAAATTGCTACTTCCGAAAAAATAGAAATAATTGAAAACGACTACGAAAGTTTTTTAAACGAAAAAGCACACGCAGAAGATAAACAAGAAATTAGCACCGTCAAATGCGACAATTGCGGGGCTTCTACAACCCTTCAACCAAATGTTACATCTTGTACATGCCCTTATTGCGATACACCTTTGGTTATCAAAAATGCCTCTACTTCAACCATCATTGCGCCGTCTTATTTACTGCCCTTTAAAATTGATCGTAAAAAAGCAACAACCGAATTCGTCAGTTGGGCTGATGGTCTTTGGTTTGCACCTAACAAATTAAAACAATATGCCGAGCAATCTGCAGAAAAATTAAATGGCATGTATATGCCTTACTGGACCTACGATTCCAATACTATTACTAATTACACTGGTATGCGTGGCATTTATTACTACGTTACCGAAACATATACTGATAGCGAAGGAAAAACACAAACACGCCAAGTACAGCGTACCAATTGGTTTCCAGCAAGTGGTACTATACAAAATGAATTTGATGATGTTTTAGTTGTGTCATCAAAATCTTTACCCGAAAATTTAGCCAACGAATTAGAACCTTGGGATTTACCAGAACTAGTCGCTTATATCGACGATTACCTTAGTGGTTTTATTACTGAAAGCTATCAAGTCGATTTAAAATCTGGTTTTGATAAAGCAAAAATTAAAATGCAAAACGTAATTAAAAAAACAGTGATCAATGATATCGGTGGAGATGTGCAACAAATTACATCTATGGATTCAGAATACAACGATATCACGTTTAAACATATATTATTACCTGTTTGGCTTAGTTCATACCGTTATAACGACAAGGTATATCGTTTTTTAATTAATGCACGAACTGGCGAAGTTCAGGGAGAAAGACCATACTCTGCTGTAAAAATTGCCATCTTAGTCGTAGTTGTATTAACCGTAATTGGAACTATTCTTTACTTCGCATCAAAACAAAATTAATAACACCTATTTATTTTTATTCTCTCGCACTCTCAATGAACAACCTTTATGTATTAATCCTATCGTCTTTTTTAATTGTAAACTGTAATCAGTCAGAAAAGAAAACAGACGCTAACAAATTCTCTGCTCCCGAAAAGCCCGTTATTCACTCAAAAATTGACTCTATTAAATACAAAGCAGAAATTTATAGAATTGATACGTTATTTCAAAAATTATACAACGCCAATCAATTTAATGGCAATGTCTTAATTGCAAAAAGTAATCATATCATTTATCAAAAATCATTTGGTTACCGTATCAAAGAAAAAAATCAGTTACTCAACGACACCACGTTATTTCAATTAGCCTCTGTATCTAAGGTAATAACAGGCATCGGTGTATTATTATTATACGAACAAGGTAAACTCAAACTCGATCAACCTGTTACGGATTTCCTTCCAGATTTTCCTTTTAAAACTATTACAATTCGTCATTTATTATCACACCGTTCTGGTATCCCTAACTACGCTTATTTTTGTGATGTATTTTTGAAAGATCAAAATACCATTTTATCAAATCAAGATGTATTAGATGTGATGGTTAAGAATGAGCCTAAATGCTATTTAAAACCCAATACACGTTTTAATTACAGTAATACAAATTATGCATTACTTGCTTTAATTATCGAAAAAATATCTAAACAAAGTTATTCTGATTTTTTAAAACAAGAATTATTTATCCCATTGGGAATGAAACATACTTATACGTACCATACCGTTGATATTTTTGAATGTAATTACTCACAAGGTTATACTCAATCATTCAAACAAGTCTGCCACGATAGATTTGACGGCGTATTAGGAGACAAAGGCATTTATACAACCACTTACGATTTATTTTTATTGAGTACCGCTTTATACCAAAATAAACTTTTATCGCCTCAAACTCAACAATTAGCATACACACCCCACAGCCCCGAAAAAAAGTTAAGTAATTATGGTTTAGGTTGGCGTATGAAGAACATGAATACACCAGATAAAGAAATATTTCATAATGGATGGTGGCATGGTTACCGTACAGCCTTTCACCGTCGGTTAAGAGATAGTGTAACCATTGTAATATTGAGCAATCGTTTAAACAGTAGTGTGTATGCTACCTGGCGAGTATATGAAGCCATTGACGGTCCATCAGCCATAAAAAACAAACATGAAGCAGATGAAGAATAATGTATTTATACTTGGAAGAAGGCGTAGTGGCGGATAAGAAAAATTCAAGTTCGAGGCTTGCGAAGTCTTAAATAATGAGTGCTTGCCTTTCGCAAATCACCATTTTTAAGACGAGTATAACGAAGAAATTGGAGTTTTCTTGCTGACACTATTTTATTGATTCCAAATTTCCCAAGCCTTATCCGCCTGTAATTTCAACATATTTAAACCATTGATGGTAACTGCACCTTGCGCTTTACCTTTTTTTAAAAACAACGTTTCTTCAGGATTATATATTAAATCATACATTAAATGCTCGGAAGTAAGGTATTGGTAAGGAAGATCAGGACAATTTTCAATAGCTGGATATAAACCCAAAGGCGTACAATTCACTATTAATTTAAAAGCAGATAATACATATTCATTTAATTCCTTGTAGTGAAAATAATTTTCAGCTTTTTTTGCTCCAGTCGTTACAAAATAAACATCTACACCAACGTTCTTCAATGCATAGTAAACTGCCTTAGAAGCGCCACCTGTACCTAATATCAATGCTTTTTGATGACTAGGTTCCATAAAAGGTTTGATGCTTTGCGCAAAACCATAATAATCGGTATTATATCCTTTTAAATAGGGTTTATTGTCTTTTTGAGAAATGTGAATACAATTAACAGCACCAATCTCTTTCGCAATATTATCTAATTCATTAAGATAAGGAATTACTAATTCTTTATATGGCTTAGTGACATTCAATCCTGACAGATTCTGTTCTGCTATTAAAGCTAAGAAGGAGTCTAAGTTTTGTAAATCAAAATTAGTGTAAGAATGATTCGTTTTCTTTTCTGCTAAAAACTTAGCATCAAAATACGATTTAGAAAATGAGTGAGATAACGATTTACCTATTAATCCGAAGTTCATAACTGGATTATTCTCTTTCATCAATAATTTGATCCGCCTTGAAAGGCTTTAAATCAAAGGTAAACGTATTATCAGGTATCTCAGCATTTGCCTTAAACGATTTTATCTCATAAGCTTGAGTACTACCATCCTTCATTAACATAATGACTTGAGTAATTTGTTTTTTTGTTTTATCAATGTATAATTTAATCGTGTGAAACTTCTTCTTTTCAGGTTTTACTGATGGATATAAAATAATCACATGACACGTATTTACTCCAACTTTTTCTTCTTTGTCGTATTTATACTTAAATCC
>JANYGR010000124.1 GCA_025359355.1 Bacteroidota bacterium
AATAAGACACAGTGCTGCCGACCACAACCATTTTTTATGCTTTAGTAAATGTTTGTTTTTAAAAATGAGTATGGCAATTAATAGCACCGAAAAAATTAAAAAATTAATTCCAGCATTTTGTTGGAAAAATAACATGCTATACGCACCTGTGGCTATTAGCAAAAGATAATCGTTTTTTTTCATGGTTTATATTTTTAAATTATAGGTTTATTGTTGTAATCTCTTTATTATTTATTTTGGGCGTGTCCCTTTCGGGTCGGGCTTTCCGCTACAATCTTTTTTTCGTACCTCAAAAAAGAATTTCCGCTACAATCCCTCACGCAAATCATTTCGATATTCTTCTACATCAATTTTAATGATAGGGTTATGTTTAGTGAATACATTTTCCGTATTCAAGTAAATTCTATTTTCTAGAATCAACCTTACGCAACCAGCTATTAATTTGGATAGTAAATAAAAAAACAGGGTTAAAAAAAATATAATCCCCACTATTACTATTAACAAGATTAATAATATTGCTATCATTATTTCAGTAGTACAATCAGTCATTGTTTATTTATTCAAGGTTTTATATTTCATCATAAACGATATAACTCCTATTCCGCAAAGTCCATCTCCAAGCCAAAATAGCCACCAACAAAATTGTTTAGGTGTGTATGTTTTCAATTCTTCAAATAATTGTTTTTCTGAAAACACACTCCATATAGAATCAGAAGTGTAAGATGCTTGCTCTATATAATCTGAAATAAATGAAATGATAATAATAACAACACCAGCAATTAATAACAACCACTGAGATGCATTAATTGTAATTTTTTGATATTTTTCTTCATAATAAATAATGAACCATCCAAATAACATCATTTGCAAAGCCACAATACAAGGTGCTAATACTGGGTCAACCCAGGGCACTGGAATTAAAAATAATATATCCCACGTAAATAAGGTTTGTGGCCAACCTAATAACACATATAAAAACAGGTAATAAAAAATATCCCATATAGCAAAAGCAATGATAAAATATGCAAAACGTGTGAACTTAGTTTTACCACATAATATGCCTATACCAATCAACATGATAATGGTCGAAAATTCTCGCCAAAACTCAGTAACAGCAATTGTATTTGGAATAAGCATCAAAGGAAATTTAAAGCCATCTGGATAATACAATGTGCGTAAATATACTACTACAGCGGTTTCCATAAACCCCATGGCAATGGAAAAAAATGAAAGCCATATTAATTTTTTAATAATTTCTATTTTCATTATAACTAATTTCTATTAAAATGTATCCGTTTTTTAAATCCCTCTATTCCTTTTTATCCCTTCAAATCCTTCAGTCTTTTCTATCCTTTCACCTCTTCAATCTTTTTTATTTTTGTTCTCACATATACTAATGGAATTAATCCAAGTGCACCAAACGAACAATCAATCAATTGATGATAAAAAGGAATGCCTCTGATTGGGCCACAAATAAAGGCTAAAGGAAACACGGCTATACACGCTATAATTCCAACAGTTATATTGTATTTGTTTTTAAGGGGATCAATATAAACTCCAACAAAAAAGATCGCAATGATAATATGCGCGAAGGCTAACCAATCTGTACCATATAGAACTATGGACGGTGTTTGATGAATGGAATTCGATACGTTTATAATCCATTGATGAAAAAAAGTTGGGAATGAATTAATATGAGCCATCATCCAATCGGCCTCTGTTGTTAATGGAAACGCAGTTACACCGCTTAAAACTAACAGTATGATAAATACCGCTACTACTCGCCTGATTTTTGTTAAGTATGTTGTTTTCATCTTCTTAGTTTTAATAATTATTAACTTAAAAGTACTTTGAATTTCAAAGTTTTGGTTCAAAAAAAAGGATTATCGCCCTTTCAATAATTTTTCAAGTGCATCTAAATGTTCGTTAAACGCTTTCATACCAACCTTTGTTGCAGAATAAGTCGTTAATGGTTTTTTACCTACAAATTCTTTTTTAACATGTATATAACCTTCTTTTTCTAAAGCTGTAACATGACTTGCTAAATTCCCATCTGTTATATCCAACATCTCTTTCATAGTACTAAAATCGACACTATCATTCACCATCAATACGCTCATCAAACCTAAACGGATACGATTTTCGAAAGCTTTATTTAAATTATGTATATAGTTCTTCAAGTGTATTTTTAAAAATTAATCGTCCCTTCGTTCTCTTTAATAATAGGTTTACTAGACGTACCTTTTTCATACTTAAACCACATCGTAGCGCCATATACTATATGAAGTAATCCAAATCCTATAGCCCAATACAATAGTCCATTTCCTAGATTAAAGGCATTAATCAAACCTAATATAATTTCGCAAATACCAAAATAGCGAATATCATCATACGTATATTTACTCGCATTAATTAAGGCCAATCCATAAAATAATAACATAGCTGGAGCAATATATACAATAGAACCATGATACAACAATGCTAAACAAAACACACCGCCAGAAACTAAGGGAATACATAAATTAATTAAAACTCTAATAGCCGTATGATCGAATAATTTTTGTCCCATCCGTTTAGCTTTACGATTAGAAAAATAATAAGCGGTTATGATTGATAAAAATAAAATGGATGCAGCAATCAAAATAAAATTGAAATAAATTTCTGTCGTGTTTAATCTTTCACTGGAATTAATATCAAATAATTTTCCAACGATATAATTTAAATAAATAAAAGCTACATAAGCCCCAACAAGCGCATAAATACCAGCAAACACACCCGATAAACCACTAAGTGATAAAAAGCGAGTTGATTTTTTCATCATATTACGAATATCTTGTATCGCTTCGAGGTGGTTTGTGTTTTCTGTTGTCATATTTTAAATATTAAAAGCACTTTGCGATACAAAGTTATTATTTTATTTTTAATCTACAATAGGCTTTAACATTTTTTTATAAAAAAAGCAGTTATTCAACGTTTGTCAAATAACTGCTTTAATGAATTTTTATTTAAACAATCTATTTCCCTAGATCTTCGAAGTTGACGTCTCCTTTGTTTTCGTGGTATGACTCACGTTCTACAATTGGAGGAGCATTTTCTTTAATGATTTCAATAGATTCATTTAGACCTTCCATAAATTTTTCAAAGTCCTCTTTGTACAAAAATATTTTGTGTTTTTCGTATGTAAATTTTCCATCGTCACCAAAACGCTTCTTACTTTCAGTAATAGTTAAATAGTAATCATTACCACGTGTTGATTTGACATCGAAAAAATACGTACGTTTGCCTGCTTTTACAGCCTTAGAAAACAAATCTTCTCTTTCTGTTCTTTCTCTCTCTTCACTCATTTTAATACATTTTTAAAGTTCGTAGCAAATATTTATATTTTTTATCACAACTCACTATACTGTTGAAAATTAGTTGAAAACTAAGGTTTCATTAACTATTATCCGAATCAACATTTTCTGAGTTAGACGATTGACTATTAGTGCTTTCTTTTTTCTGTAATACTAAAAATGATTCGCCTACAATCTCCGTTATATTTCGTTTGATATTATCTTTATCAACCCATTGGCGGGTTTGCAATTTGCCTTCTATATATACTTGCGTCCCTTTTTTAAGCATTTTTTCAGCACTCTCCGCCATACTTCTCCATAGTACGATATGATGCCATTCTGTTTGTTCAACTTTATTACCTTGCTTATCCTTGTGCCATTCGCTCGTTGCTAAACTGAAATTTGCTTTGGCTATATTCCCTTCCAAATATTTAATTTCTGGGTCTTTACCCAAATTCCCTATTAATATTACCTTATTGACTCCTGCCATATTATTTTTTTTATGATAACAATTCTACTTAATCAAAGTTTAAATAAATACTCTTAAACTTATTTATAAGCTAAAAAGCCACAAATTTCAGATTTGATATCTGTAAATTCATGGCTTTTAAATGTGATGGATAATTTACTAATATTGAGAAAATCCTTGTTTTGCAGTTACTTTATTTTCAATTAATAACCCTACACAAGCAGCATCAACAGGTTTGTGTTTATCAGCTTCTGTAGCGCCTTTTGGAACGGTAACCTCAATAATTAATTGACGAGTTGCTGTACTTTGAAATTCAAATATAGGACTGTTTTCTGCTGATGCATTATCAAATAATAACTCATTAGTACGAGCGTCAAAAATCTTGTAATTAACTTTATCACCAAGAGTTGTTTCGCAACATACATTAATTCTATAATCCATTCCTTTATAAATGACACAACGGATTTTAGACGTCATTCCTTGATTAAATAATCCACTTTTTGATTGTGCATTATAATTCCAGATGACTCCTTTTTCTCCACCATCTACCGAACAATTTTTACGGTGAAATTGGCTACAAACACCTGTTTGCGCAAGTGCAATAGTTGTGTTTAAAATAAAAATGATTGCTACTATTTTTTTCATGTTAATGTATTTTGTTTTATATAAAATCAGAAAAGTTTATTTAGTTAAAGTAAATGAATTACGAATTGATTTAATCTTTTCAGCAATAACATTATATTGTTCTTTGGATAAAACTAATTCTTTGCCACCACCAATTATTTTTTTTGCTTTATCGTTAGATGTAATTGCTGTTGCATCTTTTTCATTGATTTTATTAAACTCATTTTGCAATTCAGTAAACTTAACTAATACTTCAGCAACACTAGGGTCGCTTTGATACTTTTTCAAAAACTCATTTAAGTTATCTAATGTGTATTTTTGATCCGCTAAACGTTCTACTATTGGGCTTTTTTCGTCATACTTACCTAAATTAATAGCTATATATAAACTTTCAATCCAACCACCAGCAACTACTAAAGACAAGGTTGGTCCTTGTTTACTAGCTTCAAGTGTTTCAAAAGAAGAAAAATAAACATCATCAGTAATAACTGATAAGGAATCAGGATTACCTAAATTACCCTCTAAGCGTTTCATTACTTCTGGTTTAATAGCAGTAGAAACACCAATTTGATCACCTAATTGTTTTACTGTTTTAAAATACTTTAATGCTTCAGATCCTATTTCGAAAATAGAACAATAGCTTAAATCACAACTGTAAATACCGAAATTTAAAGCTTTAGATTTAATATCACTGTAATTTTTTTGATTATCAGGGCTATTTAAAAAACTAACATTTTTATTGTTTTTACCGCCTACCATTTTGATAAACGTTAACATTTCACCTGGTGATGGCACTTGAAAAAATGTTTCGGACATTTGACTATCTGTTGCCTCTGTTTTGGTAGAATCAACTCCAGTTACGTCATCTCCTGCTTCAGTTTTTCCGCCACCACAAGAGGTTAGCATAATAGATGCGGCCAATGGTACAATTAAAAAATAGTTTTTTTTGATTAGCATAATGATGTTTTTAATTTTTATTTTCCTATTAATTTAGCTACTAAATCGGCTGCTTCTTGTAATTGAATGGCTGAATATACTTTTAATCCAGATTCATCAATTAATTTTTTAGCAGCTTCTGCATTTGTTCCTTGTAAACGAACAATAATTGGAACAGTAATGTTACCCATATTTTTATATGCATCAATAACACCTTGCGCTACACGATCACAACGAACAATTCCTCCAAAAATGTTTACTAAAATTGCTTTTACATTTTTATCTCCTAAGATAATATGAAATGCTTTTTCAACACGTTCAGCATTTGCAGTTCCACCAACATCTAAGAAATTAGCTGGCTCACCGCCTGATAATTTAATAATATCCATAGTAGCCATTGCTAAACCAGCACCATTAACCATGCAACCAACGTTACCATCTAATTTCACATAGTTTAATTCTGCTTTACGAGCTTGAACATCAACTGGATTTTCTTCAGTTTCATCACGCATTGCTTCAATATCTTTGTGACGGTATAAAGCGTTGTCATCTAAAGTTACTTTAGCATCAACAGCAATAATTTTATCATCAGATGTTTTTAATACAGGATTGATTTCAAACATAGAAGAATCTATTGAATCGTAAGCTTTGTATAAAGCAGCTACGAATTTTGTCATTTCCTTAAAGGCGTTTCCACTTAAACCTAAGTTAAATGCAACTTTACGACATTGGAAATCACGTAATCCAACTTTAGGATCGATTTCTTCTTTCCAAATCAAATGTGGAGTTGCTTCTGCAACTTGTTCTATATCCATTCCACCTTCTGTACTGTACATAATAATGTTACGACCAGTAGAACGGTTTAATAAAATGCTCATATAAAATTCCTTAGTTGGAGATTCTCCCGGATAATAAACATCCTGAGCAACTAATACTTTGTTTACTAATTTCCCTTCAGCACTTGTTTGAGGAGTAATTAATTGCATACCGATGATATCAGTTGCTCTTTGTTTTACTTCATCTAAGTTTTTTGCTAACTTAACACCACCGCCTTTTCCACGGCCACCTGCATGAATTTGAGCCTTAATAACAACCCAGTCGCTGTTATATTTAGCTTTCATTTCTTTAGCAGCTTCAACAGCTTGCTCCGGAGTTTCAGCAACAATTCCTTCTTGAACGGCTACGCCAAAACTTTTTAATATACTTTTACCTTGATATTCGTGAATGTTCATAATTGAGATGGGTCTAAATTTGCATTCAAAAATAAGATTTTTATTGTAATCACAAACATTTTTTTGCTAAAAACTACAAACCACACTAAGGTTCTATTTAAATAGAACTAATTAATTAGTTGATACATCCATTCATCCTCATATTCCTTGGTAGATAAACGATTCCACTGTTTTTTCAAACCTATTTG
>JANYGR010000142.1 GCA_025359355.1 Bacteroidota bacterium
CCACAACAGGCTTCTACGAAAGTGTATACAAATCCAAATGGCGAAGTTAAAATTGGTAAGGCATATATGAATGCTCAAAACAAAAAAATAAATGAACCTAAGGATTTTACGAATATGAATTATATTTCTTTAGAAAATATACATTCACTTTTACAACGCTTGGTATTTAACGAATATCTTCCAAAAGCCCAAAAATTAAAGCTTTCTAAAGACGATCAATCTTTTTTACTAAATTATTTAACGCTATATCCTCGTGAAAGTTCGCACCCTACTTACCCTACAAAAACGTATTATGATAGTTATAAAAAGTATTTCAACTATGGCGATTCTAAAAAAACAATTAATGATACGAATATTAAAATAACCAATATAGTAGGGCAATCGTATGGCTTTATGATTGATTGCGCTTATATCACTAATAAAGCAAAGCACATTGAATTTATGTTAAGTGCTGTCATTTATACGAACGAAGACGAAATTATGAATGACGGTAAATATGAATACAATACGATTGCATTGCCTTTTTTAGCTGAGCTTGGAAGGCAGGTGTATCAATATGAATTAAATAAAAAATGATTGCCCGCAGATTTCACAGATGTACGCAGATGAAAAAAATAATTAAAATAAAACAATTTCTAATTAATCTGATCTAAAAAATCTGCGAATATCATTGATATCAGAAGGATACCTAAAATATGAATAGCACCGACCGACTAAAAAAAATAAAAGAACTATTGCTCATAGAACGTGAGGAAGATTATTTTCAATACCGTGAACAATTTTTAAGAGCCAGTATAGAAGAACGAAAAAAGAACGGCGCTACCTGGTTTCCTATACAGATCCTTTCCAATGAACTGGGTTATGCCGATTACGTGCATTTAGAAATTGAGCGCAATAATTGTTTGGATATGCCGCATCAATTCAGTGCGGGTAAAAATGTGACGCTCTTTTCCAACAAGCAATCTGATGAAGTTCAGGAGTTAACAGGTACGATCAAACAATCCAATAAAAATAAAATGAAACTCATCATGCATACCGATGAGTTACCTGATTGGTGTTATGATGGCAAATTAGGTGTCAATATTCAGTTTGATGATAATAGCTACATCGAAATGCAAAAAGCCTTGGATGAAGTGATAGGCGCAAAGCACAATAGAGTGGCTGAATTAAGAGAAATAATCGAAGGAAACGAACCTCCTACCTTTGAAAAAATAGATGATACCATTGTAATCCCTCAATTAAACTTTTCTCAAAACAGAGCCGTGCGCCATATTTTATCAGCAAATGATATCGCTGTTGTTCATGGTCCTCCAGGCACAGGCAAAACAACAACCATTGTGCAAGCCATTCGCTTGGTATTACAAACAGAAAAACAAGTATTGGTTTGCGCACCAACAAACACTGCCGTTGATTTATTAACAGAAAAATTAATTGAACAAGGAATTAATGTCTTGCGTGTTGGTCATCCAGCAAGGGTTTCCGAAGATCTTTTGAAATCAACTATTGATGGGCAAATACAAACGCATGAAAATTACAAAGACATTAAAAGTTTAAGACGTAATGCGGAAGAGTATTTTAAAATGGCATCTAAGTATAAGCGTGCGATGGGCAGAGATGATTATAAGCAACGTACACTTTATTATACCGAAGCGCGAAATTGTATTAAAGAATCTCGTTTGTTAGAAGATTATATTGTTAACTCATTATTTGAAAATGCACAGGTGATTTGTTGCACACCTGTTACAAGCAACAACAAAGCTTTAGTTAAGAAAAGATTTAATACGTTATTTTTTGATGAAGCGTCTCAAGCCCTAGAAGCCATTTCATGGATTCCTTTATTAAAATGCAATCGTGTTATTTTTAGTGGAGATCATTTTCAGTTACCGCCTGTTGTGAAGAGTGCGAAAGCCAAACAAGAAGGATTGGATAAAACGATGTTGGATAGATGTACGCAAATTGATACAATCTCTACGCTTTTAAATCGGCAGTATCGGATGCATCAACACATCATGCAATTTAGTAATGCGTATTTTTATAATAATGCATTAGAAGCAGATGCTACTGTAAAAGATACGTTATTATCTTTGAATGAAGAAATTGACATCTTGCATATACCAGTAGAATTGGTCGATACAGCAGGTTGTAGTTTTGATGAAATTCAAAATCTAGAAACATTGAGCTTGTCAAATAAAGGCGAAGCTGATTTAATATTTAAACATTTAGAATTATTATTGCAACAATATCAACACGTAGGCGAAACTACTAAACTTGATATTGGCATTATTTCTCCTTATAAAGAACAGCGTGAGTTATTAAAAGAAAATTTGCAAAGCTTTGATTATAGCCAGTATTTGGTAAACGAATTAGATGTGAAAACAATTGATGGTTTCCAAGGAGAGGAACGAGATGTGATTTATATTTCCTTAGTGCGAAGTAATCCTAATTCTGAGATTGGATTTTTATCGGATATAAGACGTATGAATGTGGCGTTAACACGGGCTAAAAAGAAGCTCGTTGTTATTATGGATACAGCAACGATTGGTAACCATCCTTTTTATAAAAAATTTATAGATTATTGCGAAACAAATAATTTTTATAAATCTGCTTGGGAGTTTAGTTATGAAGCTTAAAAAATAAATTTTGTAGACCTTCGAGATTTTCAAAACCTTGAAGGTCTTTCAAAAACTACTTAATCAAACTCCCATTCGCTCTTAGTAATTCTGTTTCTGCAATTTTAATAGCGTATAATGCTTCTATATAGCGGGTTTGCGCATCTTCTAAATTTTTTTGCGTTTCGATAGTTTCCAATAAATTGGCTTTACCTATTTTGTAGCGCTCTAAGGATACATTTAGTACTTCTTTCGAATCGATTAAATTTTGTCGTTCTAAGTCCACAATTTCTTTGTTAAGTAAATACGTTTTATAATTATTATATACCACACCATCTATTTGTTGTTGCGCTTGTTCGGTATAATATTTCTGATTGAGGTATAATAAATTTCTTTCTTTAATTAATTGATTATTTTTATTTCCATTAAATAATAACCAACTCGCTGTTAAGCCGCCATTTAAGCCTAATTGCCGACTCAACAAAACTTGTCCAGCCTGACTTTGACTTCTCGCAAAGTTATATGCACCATTGAGTTGAACAAAAGGAAGATTAGCAGAGCGTGCTTCTTTAATTGTTTGCGCAACAATTAATTCATTTTGTTTAGATAATAAAATAGAAGAGTTAGAAGTTAACGCACTCTTTTTTAATTCATCTAAATTGGGATTATAATTTACAGCAATTGAATCGATTGTTCTAAACTCTGTATTAACGGGCTTATTCAGCAAGTTGTTTAATGTTGTTTTGGTAGTTAACAATTGTAATTCTAATTGAATAATAGCGCTCTTTGCTTTATTTTCATCTGATTGAGATAATAAAAAATCTACTTTTGAATCAGAACCAACTTCTAATTTTACATTTGCTATTTTTTTTCGTTCTGTATAAATACTTAAATTTTGTTTGGCAGCTTTAATGAGTTCGGTAGTTTTAACAATGTTATAATAGGCTATGATTATTGAGTACACCGTTGTTTCCATTTGTTGTTTCAATGAAATAGCGGTTAATTGCTCATTTTCTGTCAATCGTTTTTTGATGGCGAACATTTTTAATCCATCAAAAATAGTCCAGCTAACATTAACGGATGCACCAGTTTGATTGGATTGTGCACCGTTTCTATCTTGTACAACACCTGTAAAAAATTCTTGATGAGAATTGACATTTGCTAAATTCAAATTTCCATTTAAACTCACTTGTGGCGACATTCCCGCATTACCAAAGTTGTTTTGAGCTTTCGCAATTTCTTGTGAATTTTTTACAATTAAAATGGAATAGTTTTTTTCCAATCCAATTTTAATAGCATCTTCAACAGTTAATAGATCTTGTGCTAGAGCCTTAGTGCTAATAGCAAGTATAAAAAAACAAAGTTTATAAATAGTCTTCATGTTATTTCTTTTTGTCTTTAACTAAAAATGAATACATCGCAGGAACAACATATATCGTTAAAAGTGTTGATAGTAATAATCCTCCGATAATAACGATTCCCATTCCCATGCGGCTTTTAGAGCCTGCTCCCAATGCCATAGCAATTGGCAAAGCACCGAGCATCGTTGCTAAACTCGTCATTAATATCGGACGTAAACGCGCTGTAGCTGCTTCAATCAAAGCTTCTTTAATCGTCATGCCTTTTTCTCTTAGTTGATTGGTAAACTCTATAATCAAAATACCATTTTTTGTTACTAAGCCTACTAACATAATCATTCCAATTTCACTAAAAATATTGATCGTTTCGTTGAAGTACCAAAGTGCAAAGAGAGCGCCTGCCAACGCCATTGGCACTGTGAAAAATACAATGATAAACGGTTCAATAAAACTTTCGAACTGAGCGGCTAATAATAAATAAATTAACACTACCGATAATAAAAAAGCAAATAAGATATTTGATGAACTCTCTGCAAAATCTCTTGATGCACCAGTTAACGAAGTGGTGAAGCTATCATCTAAAACTTCTTTTGCAATACTATTCATCGCATTAATACCATCGCCAATTGTTTTACCGGGAGCCAGCCCTGCCTGAACTGTAGCCGATTGATAACGGTTGTAATGATAGAGTTGGGGTGGACTACTGCGTTCAGTGACGTGTATAACGTTATCAAGCTGTATCATTTCTCCTTTTAAATTTCGTACAAATAAATCTTTAATATCACTTGGGTTATCGCGATTTTCTCTATTTACTTGCCCTATAACTTGGTATTGCTTATCTCCTTTAATATAATAACTAAAGCGCTGGCCGCTTAATGCCAACTGAATAGTTTGAGCTACATCAGCAATAGAAACACCAAGTGTTTTTGCTTTGTCTCTGTCGATTTCTACAACTAATTCGGGCTTGTTAAACTTCAGGTTAACATCAACGCCTTGAAACGTAGAATTTTTATTAGCGAGTTCTAAAAACTTTGGTAGTTTTTCACGAAGTTTTTGAAAATCGTTGGTTTGTAATACAAACTGAACTGGCAATGCTCCTCTTGGTCCACCGCCTGAAGAAATCGATTGCTCCTGAATAACAAACACTTTTCCTTCTGGAAACTGAGCAAGATTTTTATTAATATAGTTTGCAATTTCACTCTGTGAACGTTTTCTATCTTCCGATTGTGTTAAGGCTAATCTCACAAAGCCTGTGTTTACAGCACCAGATCCCGCAAAGCCTGGCGCAGTTACGGTTAAGCAAACTGATTTTTCAGGAATGGAATCACCTACAAAAGTTGATAATCTATCCATCAAAGCATCCGTTGCTTCATAAGAAGTTCCTTCGGGCGCAGTAATAGCTAATCGCATCCAGTTACGATCTTCTAAAGGCGAAAGTTCTGATTGGAGATTAAACCAAAAGAAAACAATAGCAACGATAGATGATACCCATATTATTAATGCCCACCATCTTTTTTTAAGAAAGGTTGTAACTGAGTTTCTAAACCAGGTATCTAAACCAACAAAAAATGGTTCGGACCAAATATAAAATTTACTTTTTTTATTAGGATCTTTTCTTACCAACTTCGCATTTAGCATAGGTGTTAGGGTTAATGATACAAAAGCAGAAATTAATACCGCTCCTGCAATCACTACTCCAAACTCTCTAAATAAACGACCAACAAATCCTTCTAAAAAAATCACGGGCATAAATACCGCTGCTAAAGTTAAAGATGTAATAATAACGGCTGTATAGATCTCTCGTGTTCCTTCAATAGCAGCTTCTTTGGGAGATAAGCCTTTTTCTATTTTCTTAAAAATATTTTCGGTAACAACAATACCATCATCTACTACTAACCCCGTTGCTAAAACAATAGCCAATAAGGTTAATACATTAATGGAGTAGTCCATCATATACATAATGAAAAAGGCGCCAATTAAAGAAACAGGGATATCAATTAAAGGACGGAACGCAATGAGCCAATCTCTAAAAAATAAATAAATAATTAAGATCACTAATAACAATGCAATGATCAATGTTTCTCCTACTTCAGTAATTGATTTTTTTATGAAGCGTGTGTTATCTAATGCGATGTTAATGGTGTAATCTTTTGGTAATTCTTTTTTTAAAATTTCATAACGTTTATAAAATTCATCAGAAATTTCTACATAATTTGCGCCAGGCTGAGGCACTAAAGCCAAACCAATCATTGGTGTGCCAGATTCTTTTAAAATAGTTTCTTCATTTTCAGCGCCTAACTCAACCTTTGCCACATCACGTAAACGAACAATATTGTTTTCGCTTTCTTTCACAATCATGTTTTCAAACTCAGTAACAGTAGATAACCTTCCTATAGTATTAACGGTTAATTCGGTAGCATTTCCTTCTATTTTTCCAGAAGGAAGATCCACGTTTTCTTTATCCAACGCGAGTTTTATATCTAACGGAGTCAAGCTATACGCAGCTAATTTATCAGGTTGCAAACGAATGCGCATACAATAACGACGTTGTCCCCAAATTTGAACAGCACTAACGCCTGATATAGTTTGTAAATTTTGAGCAATCACATTCTCTGCATAATCACTCACATCTAATAAGGAACGCGTGTCGCTTACTAAGGTCATAGATAAAATGGGGTCGGAGTTTGCATCTGCTTTAGATACTACTGGTGGTGCATCAATATCTTGAGGTAATTGTCTTACAGCTTGCGAAACCTTATCACGCACATCATTGGCGGCAGCTTCTAAATTTGAACTCAAGTTAAATTCAACAGTAATAATACTAGAACCTTGATTAGAAGAAGATGATAACGTGCGTATGCCATCAATACCATTAATTGCTTTTTCTAAAGGTTCTGTAATTTGAGATTGAATAACATCGGCATTGGCTCCTGTATAGCTTGTTCGAACCGTAATGACAGGTGGATCAATAGATGGAAATTCACGAACGCCTAAATATTTAAAACCGATAGCACCAAATAAAATAATGATGACTGAAAAAACGGTTACTAATACTGGTCGCTTGACACTTAATTCTGCTAAATCCATATTAGTTAATTGATTTTAATAATTTGAGTTCTGAATCTTTTTTTACTGATAACAAACCAGTAGTGATAATCGTATCACCTGCATGTAATCCATCTATAATTTGTATTTGAGTATCTGTTCTAACGCCTATAGTTACAACCATTTCGGTAGCTATACCATTTTTACTTACAAATACTTTTTGTCCTTTCAATGTTGGAATAACACATTCCGTAGGAATCATCAATGCATTTTCGGTCTCGCCCAAATTAGCAAATACTTTTACAAAACTTCCTGGATAAAATGTTTGGGCTCCAGTGTACATCGCTCTTGCTTTAATGGTTTTGGTTATTTCATCCACTCTAGGTTCTATCGCATAAATAGATGCAGGATATAATTCTTTTTGATTTCCATTTTCGCTAGTGAAATTAACGTTAATCCCTTTCTTAAATAAACTACTGTATTTTTCTGGTACAGAAAATTCTACATACAAAGGTTTAACCTGAACTAAAGATGCAATAGGCGAACTTGTATTTACAAAAGAACCCTCGCTTATATTTTTTAATCCAACGATACCTGTAAATGGAGCAATAATAGTTGTTTTGGCTAATTGAGCTGTAATATAGGCTTGATCTGCTTTTAAAGAATTCAATTCGTTTTGTTGCATATCATATTCTTCTTGACTGACACCATTAATTATAATGAGTTTTTTTAAACGTTCGAGTTTCTGTTCAGATAATGTAATTTGTGTTTTTGATTTTAATAACTGTGCTTGTAAATCTGCATCATTTAATTTGATTAAAGCACTGCCTTTAGTAACAGTTTCGCCTTCTTTAAAATAAATGGCAATTACTTTTCCACTCACTTCTGGTAAAATATCAATTTGATTTAATGCACCAATTTTACCAGTAGCAAATACAT
>JANYGR010000194.1 GCA_025359355.1 Bacteroidota bacterium
TCGTTGATATTATAATACTTAAATAAACCTTGAGGTTTATCGTCCTTAAATAATCCTTCGTAAACTAACTTATTTGTTTTATCATCTTTCTTTTTCCAATAACCTTGTTTCTTACCAGATGCATCAACCGTTTGTGCAATAGATAGCTGACTTACACCTAAACTTATTATCAATAAAATATATTTAAACATAATTTTCACTTTTTTATATAATTCTTTTTAGGTTGCAAAGTTACACTATCTAACAATAAAAATGGGGTTTATGGTGATTATTTCTAATATATTTTTGTCACAGAAACGTCATTAACAAAGCACCGATATCAGTACAAATGTTTAATTAAAGTAAATATCCAAAAAATCATAAAAATTAAAATACCAGATTAAACGCCATGAGTAAACCAGTAACTTTATATAAACTCTTTCATTATTATAACTATGAAAAAAATCCATATTTTATTAATCGTCATTTTCAATTTTTTACTCACCACTAGTTTTAAACAAACTCCCACTTATAAAGATGGTGATATCATTTTTCAAACTACAAGTGGTGCTACCGGAAAAGCCATTCAACTTGGTACACATAGTATTTATAACCATTGTGGAGTTTTATTTTTTGAAAATAATACGTGGATGGTTTACGAAGCCGTTCAGCCTGTTAGTAAAATATCACTAAAAGAATTTAATGCTCGTGGTAAAGGCATAGTAAAACGACTAAAGAATGCAACAAGTATTCTCACGCCAAATGCTATTACTAAACTAAAAACCGTTTTTAAATTATATGAAAACAAAAACTATGATGAAGCCTATAATTGGAGCGATGACAAAATTTACTGTAGTGAATTAGTTTATAAATTATATTATAACGCATTACAAATCGAACTTTGTAAACCAAGAACTTTAGGCGATTTTGATTTAAGCAATCCTTTAGTTAAAGAAAAATTGAATGAAAAATATGGCAATCATATTCCTTTAAACGAACCAATGGTTGCTCCCTCTGACATCTATAACTCAACCGTTTTAGATTTTGTTAAATGAGCGAAAGCCTTGTTTTAACTATTAAAAAACTCGATTAGCCCTACTTTATAGACTAAATTTACTATACGTATTTCTAATCTATAACATCATGAAAGCTTTTTATTCTAATGCAATTTTGGCCTGTGTGTTTTTTGTTAGTATTTTCTCTTTTCAAAATACTTATGCTCAAAACAAGAGTCACTCAGCTTTTAACATAAAACCTTTTGAACGTAAGGCTTTTATAGAAAATAAAGGGCAATTTAACAGTCAAATACCATCGGATAAACAAAACTTTAGTTACTGTATAGATAAGGGATACCAAATCTTTTTTTATAACAATGCCTTAACGTATCGTTTTCAAAAAATAACCCATCGCAAAGAAAAACTAAGTGATGTTTTAAAAAGTGAAGAAAGACGTGAAGAATTAGAGCATGAAATGAATAAAGAAGAACAATTTATTCGTGTAGAATGGCTCAATACTAATGCAAATGCAACTATTGAGGTATCTGAAAAATCAACAACAATCTATTCATATTTATTAAAAGATAAAAATCAAACAAATTATACAGAAATGTGTCAGGGTTATTCAAAACTAACCTACAAAAATTTATATAATGGCATCGATGTAGAATATATTTTTCATCCAACTGAGGGAATAAAATATAATATTATAGCCTCTGTTGGCGCCGATTTAAGTCAAATTAAACTAAAATATACAGGACAAAAAAATATCGAACTATTAAATGGAGAAGTTCACATTAAAACAATCATCGGCGATATTATTGAAAAACAACCTGTAAGCTATCATTCAAACAATAGTTCTAACAGCATTCCAAGTTCATATACTTTACAAAACAATATACTTTCTTTTAATATCCAAAGCTCTTCTGCCAATAATATTACCATTGATCCATGGGTTGTGGTTCCAGGCACTTCAGGAAGTACCGCTTATGATAATGGCACCGACGCTTTTGGCAATAATTATATTTATGGTGGTTCTTTAGGTAGTTTTACTGTCGAAAAATACGCATCTACCGGTGGCGCTGCACTATGGTCTTTTGCAAGTTCCAGTGTTGTTGACAATTCTTATTATGGAGATATGCTCGTAGAAAGTACTGGTAATTTTTATTTATGCGAAGGCTATGTAGGAGGCGGAGCGCATACGTATAAATTCTCACCTTCGTCAAGTGCAATTTGGACAAGCGGTACCAACGGCAATTTCAGGGAGCATTGGCGTTTGGCGCTTGATTGTAAAACTGGTCGCGTTATCGTTGCCGGTGGTGGCACAACTAGCCCAACTTTAAATATTGCTGAAATTAATTTAACGACAGGTGCACTTATTAATGCAACATCCGTTTATAGCGGAAGCCAATCTGATGTGGCAGGCTTATGTGTTGACGGCACAGGAAAAGCATATTTAAAACATTCTAATCCTAATATCATCACGTTTACAAATAATACAAATACAACGTTGGCTAATGTTCCTGATGGCTATGCTTTATCCGAAGTCGGTATTGGTGGCAATCCGTCTTATTATACATCTAATTTCGCAAATGGTTATAACATGATGGCTTTAGCAGGAACGAGTTTTTTATTTACTTGCGATGGAGCTACTATAAAAAAATGGAACTGTACAACCTTTGCATTAATAAGCACTGTAACGATTCCAGGAGCTTCTGTTGGATTAGGTAGTGGAATATTAGTTGATGAATGTAACAACCTGTTTATTGGGACAAACATTGGCGTATTTCGTTATGATTTTAATTTAGCTCAACAAGAATTTCATGCATCTCCTGCTGAAGTATATGATATAGCTTTCTCTCCAGCCGGAGAAATTATAGCAAGTGGAAATGGTTTTTTAACTAACATCATTTTTAATACTCCTCCTTGTATCTTTCAAACAGCGCCTGTATCGGGCAGTTCTTGCGGTGGTGGCGCTACTGGTTTTATTAAACTAAATTTAACAGGTGGTGTTGTACCTTACAATTATGTTTGGAGTGGTAATGGTTTAGTTGCAAACACAGATAGTGTAGGTGGTTTAGCACCTGGCACCTACAAATGCGTTTTTACAGATACGCCTTGTAATAATCCACATAAAGATAGTATCACAATCACTATTTTACCTTTACCAATTCCTACGGCTTCTTTTTCAGCAAATCCAGTATGCTTAACAAGTGTGTCTACTTTTACAAATTCATCAACCGTTGCTTCTCCTGGCACTATTAGTTCATGGGCTTGGGATTTTGATAATAACGGAGTGACTGATAACACCACGCAAAACCCTACTAACACATATACTACAGCAGGTACATATACTGTAGAATTAAAAGTAAAAAGTAATAATGGTTGTACTGATAGCACCTTGGTATCTGTTATTGTATATCCTAATCCTACAGCTACCTTTACGCCAGTTGATGCTTGTGCAAATGCTAATGTCTTATTAAATAATACGTCCAGCGTACCATTACCAGATAATATTAATAACTACAATTGGTTATTTGGAACAGACTCTTCGCCTTTAACAAGCAATAGCCAAAACCCATCGAGTTTAACATACAGCCTAAGTGGCGTCAAAACAATTACACTCAGCGTGACTAGTAACAATAATTGTTCTTCAACATTTTCTCAAACAGTTACCATTAATCCCTTACCTGTTTCTAACTTTAGCGCCACGTCCGTTTGCCAATCCACTACAACAACCTTCACTGATTTAAGTTCAACCAGCTCAGGCTCTATCACTGCATGGAGTTGGGATTTTACGCATGATGGCATGGCTGATAATAATACCCAAAATCCAACATTTACATATCCTACATCAGGCATATTTACTGCTGGTTTGCAAGTAACCACTAATTTTGGATGTACTAATACATTTACATTACCTGTTAATGTTTGGGGGCATGCTACCGTTGATTATACCTCAACTAATGCTTGTTTTAATACAGCCAACACATTTACAAGTACATCTACAACTACGTTAAATGCTAATACAGGCTCTATCAATTCCTACACCTACTCTTTTGGTGATGGTGGTTTATCTAATTTATCAACTACTTCTCATACATATACTACTGTTTCCAATGCAACAGTAAATACTAATTATACCGTATCATTAACGGTCACTACCAATCATAGTTGTGTAGATTCAATTTCTAAAGCAATAACGGTATATGCCCTACCAATAGCCTCTTTCACGGCAGATAGCGTATGTTTAAATATGCCAAGTCATTTAACTGATGCTTCTTTAGGAAATGGAAATGCCGTTACTGGTTATCATTGGGATTATACAAATGATAATATTTCTGATGTGAATGGTGTTAGTAATCCTAATTATGTATTTACATCATCAGGAAATAATAGCGTTAACTATACAGTTACTACAAGCCCTATGGTTGGCTTGGCTTGCGAAAGTCATACCACTCAAAATGTGTGGGTTAATCCTTTACCTCAGCCTGCGTTTACTTTTACAAATGCGTGTATCAATGCACAACCTTTATCATTCAATGGTAGTGGCTCAACTATCGCCATAGGCTCAAACACTTCTTATGACTGGGCATTTGGCGATGGCGCTATAACATCAGGCTCAGTAAATACTCATCCTTATGCTTTACCATCAACCTATAATGTTACACTTACCGTTACTTCTAACAAAGGTTGTCAAGCAATGATTGCACAACAAATAGAAGTTTATAAAAAACCTTCTATGCAAATAGCAGTAAATTCTGGCTG
>JANYGR010000218.1 GCA_025359355.1 Bacteroidota bacterium
ACCTCCATATCAATTAGCAACAGGTAAAGGAGGAAATCCTTTAGCAGCAGGTAAGCCATTTATCAATAACTTTTTACCAACATTTGGTGATATGTTACGTTTAAATATGGCAGTGCCTGTTACACCTCGTAATAGCCCCGCGTTTAGCAGTTTAGGGTTGATTAATGCAGCTGTATTAGGGTTAACAAGCCCTAGTTATAGTACTACTACTTTACAATGGATTCCTAATATGGATGGATTTCCTAATGGTCGCCGTTTAGAAGATGATGTTACAACCATTGAATTGCAAGCAGTAAGTGGTGTAGTATTAGCGGCTGTTGGTTTATGGTATGACGATTATACTGGAACAGGATCCCCTGTTACGACTATGTTAACTAATGTATTAGGTTATAATGCTGGTATTACAAAAAATGACACCACTTTTAAACCTAACTTTCCATATGTACAAGCTCCTTGGAGTGGTTATGGTAAATGTGGTGGTCCAATTGCCGTTCAAAATGTAGCAACTGGTATCGAAAATTATTCTAGTGGATTAGGAGTTGCTGCACCCGCAGGGATGATACAAAATTATCCAAATCCTGCTAAACACAACACAACCATTAAATATAGGGTTACTGAAGATGCTAATGTTACAGTTACTATTTATGATGTAAATGGAAGACGTGTTACAACGTTAGTAAACCAAAAGCAAGATTCAGGTACTTATGAATTAAATTGGAACGTTGAGAGTACCGTAAATGGTATTTACTTTGCATCATTAGCTTCCAATAATGCTACTATACAAACTATAAAAATTATTGTTTCAAAATAATTTTTTTATAAAAAAATCGGGCATATATTATATGCCCGATTTTTTATTTTATAATATTATATTTACTATACAATGAAAAAATATTTATACATTATTTTAGTTGGAATTACAGTTGTTTTTTTGATGGTAATTTTAATGTTTTCTAAAAAACCAAAAAAAAACATTCCTTCATTTAAGGAAAGAAAGGGAACCATTGCACTTTCCGGCGAATGGTTAAATACTAAACAAGCTATTGAAAGCTTATTAAAAGATATTGAATTAAATCCCGAAAACTATAAAGCGAAACTACAACTTTCGCAAGCTTATATACAGGAAGCCCGAATAACAGGCGACCACGGTTATTATGATGGTGCAGCTATTGAATTATTAGATGATGTTATTAAAAATGAACCGAAAAATTTTGATGCTTTATGTTGTAAAGCAACCGTATTATTATCTCAGCATCATTTTTCAGATGGACTCTTAATAGCTCAGCAAGCACTTCCTTTAAATCCTAATAATGCTTTTATTTATGGATTAATGTGTGATGCTTACGTGGAGTTAGGAAGGTATCCTGAAGCTGTAAAGGTCTGTGATAAAATGATTTCTATCAGGCCAGACATTCGTTCTTATTCTCGTGTATCATATTTACGAGAAATACATGGTGACTTGAATGGCGCTATTGAAGTAGCTAAATTAGCTGTAGCGTCTGGTTATCCTGGATTAGAACAAAGTGAATGGACGCGTATGATTTTAGCACATTTATACGAAAATAAAGGGCAATTAGATAGTGCTGAAATACAATATAAATTAGCATTAGCTGAAAGACCTAGTTATCCGTTTGCTATCGCTGGATTAAGTAATATAGCAAAACTTAAAGGAAACTATAAGGAAGCCATTGCTGGATATGAAAAGGCAAAAACAATGATTATCGAATTTTCGTTTGCAGATGAATTAACAGATTTATATGTACTAAATAATGAAATGGATAAAGCAAAAAAATCAGCAACAGAAGTTATTGATTTATTAAGTCCTATGAGTGATATAGATGAAAATACAAGTGGACATGGTCATTACGCTGATAAAGAGTTGGCGTACGCTTATTTGAAATTACCAGACTTGGAAAATGCTTTAAAGCATGCTTTATTAGAATACGACAGAAGACCTAATAATATTGATGTTTGCGAAACAGTAGCTTGGGTTAGATATAAAAAAAGAGAATATTATGAAGCAAATACGATGATTAATAAAGCACTTAAAACAAATTGTCAAAACCCGAGTTTATTATGCCATGCTGGATTAATAAAAATAAAAGCAGGCGAAAAAATGAAAGGAGAGGAATTCATTAAAAAAGCATTACAAGCAAATCATTATTTAGATATAGAGTTGAGAAAAGAAGTCGCTCCTTATATGATCGCAAAATAATATGAGTTTTTTTCCAAAACATACTTGTTTAGTTTCGATATTATTTTTAGGTATAGCTATGTTGATACCACAGCAGATAATAGCACATCCTATGACAGATGCATTAGCTAATTTATCAAGAACGGATGTAGCAATAGTTTATTTAAAGTTGGGATACAAACATATAGTGCCTCTGGGTGTTGATCATATTTTATTTGTGATTAGTATTTTTTTATTAAACCCTAAATTAAAAATAGTTATATGGCAAGCCACAGCTTTTACCATTGCTCATTCTATTACTTTAGGTTTGGCCATGTATCAAATTATAACGCCACCAGCATATATCATAGAGCCCATTATCGCATTATCTATTATGTTTGTTGCAATTGAAAATATTATTACAGATAAACTCAAACCTGCACGAATTATTATTGTTTTTGTTTTTGGGTTAATTCATGGAATGGGCTTTGCATCAGCACTTACAGAGCTTGGTTTACCTAAGAACCAGTTCTTTACATCATTAATTACGTTTAATATTGGTGTAGAATTAGGACAAATAACCATTATACTTTTAGCTTGGTTTTTAATTGGTAAATGGTTTTCCCACAAATTGTGGTATAGAAAACGAATTGTTATCCCGATATCTTTAGTAATAGCCATTATAGGATTATATTGGACTGTAGAACGAACTTTTTTTGCTACTTAATACATCCAATTTAGAATTAATTTCGTACGTACAAAAGAATGAAAAAACGAAAAGAATATGCACTTAAAAAAGTATTAGTTTATCTGATGCTTACAGTGTATACTTTTGGTTTAATTAAGCCCGTAATGCCTGTTATAAATGATATTTTAGCACATACATTTTTTAAAAATGAACATATAGCTACTATCCATTATGAAAATGGTAAACAGCATATACACCTTGAATTAATAAAAGAAGCAACAAAATCAACTTCAAAACAAACACCATTATTATCTAGTAACGAATCGTTATTAGTTCATGTAAAAAGTGATTGCGTTACGTTTAAAACATATACAAAACAAATTATGGAGATAAATACTCCCTATCTTAACGTACCAATAGAAATAATTATTTCTATTCCTCAGTTGCCGCCAGAGTGTTAGGGATTAATTTGTTTTAATTATCCTTATGATATTGTAAATTAACGATTCTGTTAATCGTTCAAACTACAATATCAATTTCATGTTACATATAGCTTATGTTCCCTAATTAGTTATTTACCAATACTTATCGAGATTCTTAAGGATTTCAATTTGAGGTAATTTACTTTAAACATTACTAAGAATAGTATACTACTATTCTTAAAATCATTTATTATTTAATTTATGAATATAGCATTTACAAAACTAAATAACCTATTTTTAGGTTTAATATTATCCCTTTTTTCTATCAGTATTCAGTCGCAAACAACAATCATTAGAGGTACGATAAAAGATAAAAAAACAAACATATTAATTGATCATGTACTCATTGCTATTGATAATATTAACCGTCATACACATAGTGATGATAAAGGAAATTTCTTTTTTGATAATTTACCTCTTGGTAAGTATGAGTTCGAGTTTGAAAAAATTGGGTATGAAAAACAAGTATTAAAAATAAATGTGGGATCTACAGATAGTATTCAGGTAGATGTATTTCTTGTTTCTAAAGCAATTAATTTAGATGAAGTTGCAATAGCAGCAGATAAGCCTGTATCTGCTGCATCTTCGTCTTATTTAAGTCAAGTTAGTTTTATTAACCAACCTCGAAATTCTGCTCAAGATTTACTGAGATTAGTGCCAGGACTTTTTATTGCCCAACATGCTGGGGGCGGCAAAGCAGAACAAATTTTTATCAGAGGTTTTGACTGTGATCATGGAACAGATATTGCAACTTTTGTAGATGGTATTCCTGTAAATATGCCTAGCCATGGGCATGGACAGGGTTATGCTGATTTACATTTCCTAATTCCTGAAGTGGTAGAAAGTATGGGTATTTTTAAAGGTACATCATCACCCTTGTACGGAGATTTTGCAACAGGCGCAGCTGTAAGTTTCAAAACATTAGATTCATTATCCACTAATTTAATACAATTAGAAGCAGGTTCAGTACCTCGAACTAACGCTATAACAAGTACAAGGGGCTTAGTGATGTTACAAGTCCCATTTAAAAATAATAAAATCTCGTCGTATTTTGCTGCAGATGTCATTAATAACAAAGGGTTCTTTGACATCAATCAAGATTTTAAAAGAACGAATATTTTTTCAAAAACTACTTATTTTATAAATGATAATAGTCGTATTCAATTTTCAGTTTCTGGCTTTGGTTCTTCATGGAATGCTTCAGGTCAAATACCCGAAAGAGCAGTAGCTTCAGGTCTTATTACACGTTATGGAAGTATTGACCCTAATGAAGGCGGAACTACGTCCCGCAACAATTATAACTTAACGTATACTTCAAAACTTGGGCTTGGTGAGTTTGAAACACAAGCGTATATGAGTACATATCGTTTCAAATTGTTTTCTGATTTTACTTTTTTCTTAACTGATACAGTTAATGGCGATATGATAGAGCAAGATGATAACCGCACAGTGCGAGGATTAAATGCTAAGTATAGTATAGGACATCATTTATTTAATATGCATAATAAATTTACATTGGGAACGTCTTTTCGCTCGGATGAAATAGAGAATCAATTATGGCATGCACCTCATAGAGATCGACTTAAAGCAACGGCACATTCTTTAATTCATCAACGATCTAATGCCGTATTTGCTAACGAAATTTTTCGTTTTAGCAATCATTTTCGTGCAGAGTTAGGGTTTCGATATGATTATTTTGTATTTGATGTAGAAGATCTATTACCAACAGATTCAATGCATAAAAATTATTCAGGATTTAATTATCAATCTGCGATTAGTCCTAAATTAAATTTAATTTATACTGTTAATGATAGGGTACAATTCTTTTTTAATACAGGCAGTGGTTACCACTCTAATGATGCACGTTCTTCGGTACAAGATAAAAATCAACATCATTTGCCTATTGCTGTTAGCGCTGAACTAGGGGCGTTATTCCATATCAAAAAGACTGTTATTTCAGCTGCTTTTTGGGGAATGGATTTAAGTAATGAATTAGTGTATGTGGGTGATGATGGTACAACTGAAAATAAAGGGGCTAGTAGAAGATATGGCATTGATGCTAGTGGTAGAACTCAATTATTAAGATGGTTGTATTTAGACGTCGATATTAATTTATCTAATAGTAGATTAATTGACACTCTTTTTGGTAGTCAAAAAACAATAAATAATTACATCCCTCTTGCACCTACACTAACATCAGTTGGCGGATTAACAGCTAAATTTAATAACGGATTAGAATTTGGATTACGATATAGATATATGAAAGATCGGCCAGCAAATGAATCCAATACCATTGTAGCAAATGGGTATAATGTAGTAGATTTTACTGCTAACTATAAAACAAAACATTATAAAGTTGGATTGGTTATTGAAAATTTATTAAACACAAATTGGAATGAAGCACAATTCGATACAGAAACAAGACTAAGAAATGAAACTAAGTCAGTAGATGAGTTGCATTATACTACAGGAACTCCTTTTTATGCAAAAGTGGTTGTAGGGTATTTATTTTAAATTTGAATGTTATTTTACTAATAACTAGGCATTAAAAACGTTATTTAATATCTAGTTCAGGCTCCTTAATCTCTTCGCTAACACTGGTTGTTCTGGCATTAATAATAGGCAACTCCTCAGTAATTTGTTTTCGATTTTTTTTCTTTTTCTTTTTTGGAACAATCTGAGTTATTTCTTTTTGCTCTTTACGAACTGATGCAATAGGTTCTGTATTTATTGATTTAATTACCGGTTCAATAGTTTTAGTAATTTGCTCCGTTTTTTTAACAACCACAGGTTGTTCTTTAACTGCAGTAGTGGCTATAGAAGATTTAGCTATTGTATCTTTAGTAACATTAGCAATAACTACAGACTTGGCTACTACAGGTGCAGGAGGAATGATTTTTTTAGTTATCGTAGGTTTAGTTAAAGGGATTTCATTGACAACTTCTTCTTTTTTCTTAAAATCAACAAAACTGAATAAAAGAGTGGATAAGCCTCCTATTATTAAGATAAAAAATATAGGGACAATAACCGAACGGCTGATTCCAATATTTATTTTAGGAATCGCGGCCGAAATGCTTTGTTTTTGATCAACGACAGGGATTGCTGAAAATTTTTGCCAAGCGCTTTCGTCGTATTCCAACTCTGCGTTTTGCATCAGTATTCTAATCTGACGTTCGTCTAATTCGTAACTAAACTGGTTGCTCATCACTACTTAATTTTAAATTATTCTCAATAGCTTTTTGTAAATTAAATCGTGCTTTCTCTAAATTAGCTTTGATCGTTTGCTCACTCGTTTCAAGTAACTCAGACATTTCCGTCAAAGTATACCCATCAATAATATTCAAATTAAAAACAACACGTTGCGATGGTACTAATTCCTGTATGGATTTTAATAAAACTTGCTGATTGATATTTCTAACGTCTATGTATTTACTATCTAAAAATAAATCATACGAATTATTTTTTGTTTCAACTGCTTTAATGGTACTTGCCACATAATATTCATTTCTGATACTTTTAATGTAAGCCACCATGTGTGTGATAAACTGGCTATTTACAAACTCATCAATCGATAGCTTTTGTTGAGATTTAAATCGAGGTAATTGAGAAAATATATGAGAAAATCCACTTAAAATGGCGGGTTCAGCTTGTTGTTTATTCTTGGAGTAACGCAGGGCAGTATACGCTAAAGAGCAATAATATTTTTCGAAAAACTGCTGCTTAGCAGTTTTATCATTTTTAATACAGGCCGAAATAAGGTCTAACTCGGACATAGGTTTGTTTTGTGCTAAGTTATACACACATTGCTAACAAAAGGTTACATAAACTTGAAATTAATAACATTTAGAGTCTAAAAACTTTAGTTAGCTCAATTTTTAGGAAAATATAATCATAAAAAAAACCCTTTTACAAATACATGTAAAAGGGTTGATATATTAATATTAGCTAATGAATTAAGCAGTTGCTTTTTTAGCCAATTTTTCACGGATACGAGCTGCTTTACCAGTACGTGTACGGATATAGTATAATTTTGCTCTACGAACAATACCTACTTTGTTTAATTCTACTTTATCAATAAAAGGAGATGATACAGGGAAAATACGCTCTACGCCTACTCCATTAGAAATTTTACGTACTGTAAAAGATGCTGTTGCTGGTTCGTTTTTACGTTGAATAACTACTCCAGAAAATTGCTGGATACGTTCTTTATCTCCCTCTTTAATTTTGTAGTGAACTGTAACAGTATCACCAGCTTTAAATTTAGGATGAGCAACCTCTGTTGCTAATTGTTTTTTTACGTAATCTAATAATAAACTCATTGTTTCTTATTTAAAATAATTTATCATTTTTGGCATTCGCTGCACCATGCAACCAGAGGCTAAAAAGTGGAGGGCAAATATATAACTTTTTATTTATATACCAAAAACAATTATTCTTTCATTAAATTTGGCTTTTATCCTTATAATATGCGTTTCATAAACCTTCATACTCATCATATTTCATTGGATAATAGCCTGTTTATATTAAATTATCGGTTGGGGTACGACAAAGTGATTGATACAATCCATTCATTTTCAATAGGCGTTCACCCATGGGATATTGAGCTAAATAATGACTTATTTGTATCTGAACTGGAACATTTTTTAACTCAGTCAAACTGCTTAGCTATTGGCGAATGTGGCTTGGATAAACTAATCACAATTCCTTTAGATATTCAAAAAAAAGTATTTGAGCAACATTTGCAATTAGCCGTCAAATATCATAAGCCTGTGATAATCCACTGCGTGAAGGCTTTTGACGAACTGATAGAAATTTGCAAACCTTATGTTAAACAAATTCCACTTATTATACACGGATTTAATAAATCAGAAACCTTAGCGAAACAATTGATTGATAAGGGTTTTAGCCTCTCTTTACATCATAAGCTTAGTTCAAAAACAGATTTTAATATTCAATCTCTTCCACTTGATAAATTATTTTTTGAAACGGATGATAACGCTCAGTTATTGATAAAAGATGTTTATCAAGACTTTTCATTCAAATTAAATATAGAACTTGATGCATTGAAAGCGCAAATTAACCGTAATTTTGAAACTCTATTTTTATGACACAACCTACAGATAATCATTGGATGCAACGCACACGCCTACTAATAGGTGATGATGGAATTACTAATTTACAAAAAGCACACGTATTAATTGTTGGTTTAGGAGGCGTGGGTTCTTATGCTGCTGAGGCTATTTGCCGCGCTGGCATTGGAGAAATGACCATTGTTGATGGAGATGTAGTTGATCCTACAAATCGTAATCGTCAGTTACAAGCCTTATCAACTACGCATGGACAAAGCAAAGCGTTGTTAATGAAAGAGCGTTTATTAGCAATTAATCCAAGCGTTAAATTAAACGTTGTATCCGAATTTCAAGATCCAGAAATGATTATTGTGCTTTTAAAAAATCCATTTGATTATGTGATTGATGCTATTGATAGCATTTCGCCAAAAGTGCATCTCATCAAAACAGCCCTAGAAATGGGGCATCGCATTGTATCATCGATGGGAGCTGGAGGGAAAATGGATCCAACACAATTAAAAGTAGTTGATATTTCTAAAACACATAATTGCCCTATGGCATATTATTTAAGAAAACGCTTAAAATACGTTGGCATCAAACATGGCGTAAAAGCTGTATTTTCGACTGAATTGCCTGATAAAAATTCGATCATGACAACGGATGGAAGTAATTTTAAAAAATCGGCTTATGGTACAATTTCATATATTCCTGCGGTATTTGGTATGACCTGCGCTTCAGTGGTAATAAGGGATTTAACGGATTGGAAGGAACGGTTTTAAAGACCTTATTTTATTAGAACGCTGATAACACTGATCTATAAGATTAACGATGATGTTTAGTCATGCTGAACTTGTTTCAGCATCTTGCGATTAGAGACCCTGAAACAAGTTCAGGGTGACATATAAATAAAATGAAAACCGCCTGCGTCATCTGCGTTTCATTCAAAATTTCATTAAAACGTAATTTAAAGTTTTATGAAAATGTTGTGTCAGATAAGAAAACTGCAAGTTCGAAGCTTGCGAAGGCTTAAATAATGGGAGTTTTCTTTTCGCAAATGACCATTTTTAAGGCAAGCGTAACGAAGAAATTGAAGTTTTCTTGCTGACACTATTTATCATTCATTCCTTTAATAAAATCAGAAATTAAATAGGCTATTAATTTTCCTGTTTTATTATCTGCTTTAATGTGAGATAGAATTGGTGCTCCTTCGGCAATGTGAAAATATAAGGCGTTTAATTGTTTACCACATTGATAAGCGTACTGCCGCGCTTGTACTGGTGATAACCCGCTACTGGTTTTAGCACTAGATGGTACATTCGTAATCGCATCCAAATCTATTTCTACACCACAAGCTTGTTGTTTTACAAAACCAATCGTTTGATTAAGCGCCGTTGTAAATGTTTTCAACTCTCTCACAAACACATCTTCATAAGTACTAAAATATAAGTGTGCATTATCTTTTACAAAATCGGTTAATACATGTGCTGTGTTGTATTGCTCGTGCATACAAAGCACGGCGTAGTTATCAATGTAATTTTCTTTATAAGCATAGCTAAATCCATTGCCACTGTGTCGTCCTTCTAAGGGTCTAAAATCGGTATGTGGATCGCAATTAATTACATTTATTTTTTGAGCTAAGCCCTGCGAACAGCCTTTAATAATAGGATAAGCGTTATTATGTCCACCACCTACAACAATAGGAATTTTACCACAAGCAGAAATAACCTTAATAACTTCACTTACTCGCGTATCTATTTCCGAAACTAAAGCTCTAAAAATGGCAATATCTTCTATGGTTTTAGTAGTTAAGGCATTTGCTTTTTCCATTAAATCATCCACTTCAATATGCCCTAAGACGCAACAGGTTTTACCACTCAAAAACATATTACTTTGTTGACTCAAAAAACCTTCTAAGGCTGGCTTCCATGCAGTGTGCGCTCCCCCACGTCCGTAGTTAGCTCTTACGCCAATGTCTTCTGGAAT
>JANYGR010000243.1 GCA_025359355.1 Bacteroidota bacterium
CTTTGATCGTTTAAATGAAACTGACGATTTGAATTTTGAACAAAATTTTGCATTTTGGCAAGACGTAGGCAAAGCATTTGCACCAATATACACAGCCTTAATTGCAAAAAATAAAGAAAACGTTTTTACTCCTGAACAAAAGCAATGGCAATTATTACGCCGTGGTCGCTATGTTGAATTTAATTTGGTTTACGATAAAGGAACTAAATTTGGCTTAGAAACTAATGGTCGTATCGAGTCTATATTGATGAGTTTACCGGCTAATGCGAGCTGGTTATATAATTTTCAAACAACAGCAAATTCGCAGGAAGCGGATACCTTGAAGAAATTAAAAAAAGGCATTAACTGGATATAACGATGAATAATATTTTAAAATATTTTTTACAAGGATTGGTTTTATTTATTCCGTTAGGAATTACCATCATTGTATTTGTAAAACTATTTCAGTTTTTTGAAGGATTATTTTCTTTTGTCGGCTTAACAGGTAATCCATTCTTCGATACCATTATTTCGTTTGTTTGTTTAATTGTATTAATTACGCTTATAGGTATTTTAGCGTCTTCCTTTATTTTTAAACGACTGTTTTTATTTGTTGAAAATCGCTTAGAACACGCACCTCTTATCAGGCATATTTATTCGCCAATTAAAGATTTTATGAACGCCTTTATGGGCAACAAAAAAAAGTTTACTAAGCCTGTATTGGTTTTAACTAATCCTCAAGCAAACATTCAGGAAGTCGGTTTCATTACTCAAGATGATTTAACGGATTGGGGAATTTCTGATAAAATTGCTGTATATTTACCTATGTCGTATTCTTTTTCTGGGAGATTAGTCATCATGCCAAAAACTCAAATTACGGTTTTAAACATAGAAGGCTCTGAGGCTATGAAGTTTATAGTATCGGGTGGAGTAACAGAGATGGATAAAGAATAAGCTATATCAATTAAATTATAATACAAAAATATCTACCTATGAAAAAAACAATGTTAACCTTAGCAACTATAGTTTCGATAGGAACTATGACTGCTCAAACAATTGAAGTAAAAGAAGGCTCTGATAAGTTTTCTACAGGAACACAAAATTCCTTATCTACTACCATTTTAGAAAACTCTAAAGATGATGTAGAGAGTGAATGGAAAAGCTTATTAAAAGATTTTAAAAATGAAAAAGTTAAAAGTGATAAAGGTGAATTGTTCGCTGATAATGTGGTTATAAAAGAATGGGGTAATAATACTACCGATATTTATACAACGTTTGAAGAGGATAAAAAAACAAAAATGGTTAAAATGCACGTGTGTTTTGATTTAGGTGGTGCTTATTTAAAATCAACAGAGCAAAGAGATAAATACGATTATGCCGTGAAAATGATCAAAGATTTTGCGGTGAAAATGACTAAAATCCCTTTAGAGTCTAAAGTTAAAGATGCCGATAAATTATTGGGTAAATACCAAGATGATCAAAAAGATTTAGAGAAAGATAATAAGAATTTAAAATCTGATATTGAATCTTACAAAGAAAAAATTAAAAAAGCAGAAGAAGAGGTTAAGCAAAATGAAGCAAATCAAGTAACTAAAAAAGCTGCTATTGAAGCTCAAAAGAAAGCAGTAGAAGCCGCTAAAAAACAAGTAGAAAGCGTTAAATAATTAATGCATTGAAAATAAAAAAGCTGATAGCATCATTGTTATCAGCTTTTTTTATAGTAACCAACATGGGAATTTTCCGAACCATATTAGCCTTAGCGGTGGTTGTTTACCACTCTTTTACCATCTTTGGGTTAAGGCTCTGTGGCGGACAAATAGCCGTTGAATCTTTTTTTATGATCTCAGGATTTTATATGGCTTTTATCTTAAACGAAAAATATGTTGGAGTAGGGAGTTACCGTACCTTTTTATTAGGTCGCTTTTATAGGATATTTCCAGTTTATTGGATAGTGTTGGTAGCCGCCTTATTATTATCTCTTATAGGTTATTATGGGTTTAATCATGCCTATTATTTAAGTCGTTTTTTTGAAAATAAAGAATGCTTGTCCTTTACAATGATGGGATATTTTTTAATGGAAAATATATTCATTATCGGGCAAGATGTACTTTATTTTTTACGATTAGACGCCCTCTGTCACCCCAAGTTGATGTATTATATATTATCTTATAAACACTTAGGTTACCAGTATTTATTGGTTCCACAAGCATGGTCTATCAGTTTGGAATTATTGTTTTATATCATCGCACCTTTCATTGTACGAAAAAAAGTAGGTTGGCAATTAGCTATTATTCTGTTATCGCTGGGTGCTAAAGTTATGTATGCTTCGCAATTTAATTTATCACTTGATCCCTGGACTTATCGTTTCTTTCCTTTTGAATTAGGCTTTTTTATGTTAGGAAGCATTGCTTATCAATGTTATAGGTATTTTAAAAATAAACCAATCTCCCCACACATTGGTTATGTCCTGTTAACACTTTGTATTATTGGTATTTGTGGTATTGATGAATTAGCCATGAATACAAACATTAAAAACACGTTGTTTTATAGTTTAATATTTGTCTCTATTCCTTTTATTTTTTTAGCATTTAAAAACAGTATTGTCGATCGTTACATCGGGGAGTTATCTTTTTCGTTATACATCAGCCATCATTTAATCGTGAGTTTATTTCGTGGGTTTTTCTATAGCCATTCTGAATGGATGATGTACTATGGCTATACCGTTGTTATGTCGTCTTTGCTAGTTGCTATAGTATTCCAAAAACTCATTATTAAGCCATTGGAAGTAATAAGGATGAAAAGAATTTTGAATACTTAAGAAATGCTTTTCTTTTTTATCTTTTCCCTTAGATGATATTTATCTTTTCTTTGTCTTAAAACTCTTTAAATAAACAAGAGGACATTTATAATATCGATAAAAAAACCTCCATCACATTTTGATGGAGGTTTTTTTATTGTATTGCTACATTATTATTTTAATAATTCTAGAGCTTCTTGTATAGAAATAATTTCGCCTTTAAATACTGCAATTACAAAAGCCTCTGTAAAGCCTTTGTTGCTTAGCTCTTCGCGGTATTTATCCGCTTTAGAATAATCAGTAAATGAACCTGCTGTGTAACGGATCATTCCTGAACCAGTACTTTGTCTGTCTAAATCTTTAAGGTCTTTAATTTTGTCTTCCATATCATTAGTGCCAACTTTTCTTAAAGCACCTAATTGAATTTTAAAAGTAATCAACGATTTATCAATAGAGCTAAAAGATTTAATCTCCGTTAAATTTTCTTTTTCTTTGGTTTGCATCGTTGCATTTGTTTTATTTAATGCAATACGTTTACCATCTTTATAGGCTGTAATAAAGGCATCGCCATAACCATCCACCACTAAATCGGCACGAGTATTAGCTGCATTTTGTATTGTTTTAAAACCCTTCGTCATATAATGGTATAATCCTTCGTCTCCTTTTAATTCTAATATTTTTCCTACATTTTTAAATAAGCTTTTAGAAATTCGATTTTTATAAGCGCCTAATTGCACTCGGTATACGATATCTCCTTTTGCAAATTCGTTAGTATCGTCTTCATTGTCAATAACATTTTTACCAGCCATAAGTTTTGAAATTTCTTCTTCTGATAGAATAGATAATTTTCCGTCTTTACCATAATATCCAATGTGTGTATTTTTACTGCCGCCCTTAATAAATTCATCTCGTCGCTTAACTGCATTTTGAATTTCTTTATATGTTCCGGCTGTATATAATACTGTTGAGCCATCTTCTAAAATAGTAGATTGTATATCACCAATACTTAATAAAAACGCCATTTCCTCATTCGGCACCGGTCCTGTATAGCGAGCTAACTCAATTGTAAATACTTTCTTATCATTATTGGTGATTGTTTTATTGGTATTGGTAGATGTCGATGTAGCTAATGCTGCTTTATTGATACTGTCTTTTTGAAGGGCATAATAGTTTTCTACAACCTGTTGGTTTATTACATTGCCGCTATCCATGTATTGGTTATACCAATTTTGCCAATATTCATCATTTAAGGATACTCCCTTCATGTTAACAGCCATACCTTCTGGCGTTTCTAGCTCTTCATCACTATAATTTGGTACGCCATCTTTATCATCATCAAAAGGACAGCCAAACTCATTAACCTTTACACCTTTTGGTGTGCCATGGCATTTATCATCCCAATCCTTAATACCATCTTCATCGTAATCACCATTATCAATGGCTAACCAATCAATACCATCAAAATACCCGTCAGGTAAGGTATCCATTTTTCCTTTTTTCTTAAATACTAAATCATATTGCAAAGCAAATGACGTGTAAACAAAATTATCTTTTTGCTTAGTACCTGAACGTGTTCCTAAACTATTATTGGTAATACCATCAATATAATCAGTAGTCGTAAAATAATATTGCATGCCCATTTTTAAATCAAAGCGGTCGGTTATTTTCATAATAGCTCCAAAGCCAACAGGGAAAGCCCATGCGCGCTCCTGGTATTTTCCAAAACCATCTTTATTTAATTCACGAATATCGGTTTCGTAAGTATAATCTCTTACCAAATTAATAGCGGTCGATGCATTAGCGGCATGCTCATCAATATTTTTGATAGATCCATCGCTCCAATAAAAGTATTTATTTCCGTTTTTATCATACAAATCTGTTTTAGATAAAAATTCAAAGGAATTAATACCGGCCGAAATCCAAGGTCTGATACGGTATTTATCAGGAATAAAATTTCCAAAGTCATACAATATACTAATTCCCCCCGATCTAATTTCTGATTGGAAATTTTGTTGTCTATTATCTAACCATTCATTAGCCCCCAGCTTACCAAATAAAATATTGAAATTTAATTGGAATGATCTGGATAACCGTTGAGAAATATTTAAATCGTAACCAACTCTTGCTGTCCAAGGAGCTTGGTAATGATTGGCATATAAATCGCCATGGAAAGATAGCATACCAACTCCTAATGAAATTTTTGGTTTAAATACATCGCCTAAAGCAGGAGGTTCGGAAGTAATTTCTTTTTTAGATTTGGTAAGTGTATCTTTTTTAGTTGGTGTTACTAATTTAATGGCACTTGTATCTGTTTGAGCTTTTATGAAAGAGCAATTTAAAACAAAAACTATTAGTATTATTTTCTTTAACATGCAATCTTAATTTACAGAGCAACTTAATTGCTATTATTTAAACCATTTTTGGTTGGTAATCATGAGTGCTTCTTGAACCGTGATTCTTTTAGCGCCATTATAAGCCACTACAAAAGCTGAACGACAACCCTTTTCTTTCATAGTTTCACGATTGCTTCTGGCCTCTTTATATTCACCAAAATTACCTATCATGAATTTGCTAAAACCTTCTGCCATTTCACTTTTAATCTTATCATTGATGTTGAATTTTTTAGCTAACACATCAGAAGCAATTGCATTTGTAAAAGCACCTATTTGCACATGATAAGCGACACTGCCTTCTTTTTTTGCAACCACTGTATTATTAGGTGTTGTATTGTCTGTTTTTGTAGTATTACCTATTTTACTTGCATTATCCGTTTGAGTGGTATTGTCGGCTACAACATTCGTTTGTGTTGTATTCGTAGCAATCATATCTGTTTTAGTTGTGTTATCTGCAATAGCAGAAGTTGTAGGTGTGTTATTTGTAGTAACGTTAGAAGCAACAACATCTCCAGTAACTTTAATAAGTTCCGCTGGCACTTTCACTTTTTTGGTTAGATCGTTTTCTAAGTATGAAAATTCACCAGCAATAGAAGCATCACTTGCCGCTGAAGCACTTCTTTCTAATATATAAGTGATGATCATTTCATCTTCTGCAGGTAAGGATACCCACACAAATTTTGCTTTTCCATCAGATACAGAAAAAGAACTACCACTAGTAGCAACTCCTTTAGCCGTGAAACCAGCAGGTAGTATTTCCTGATATTTAGCAAAGCCTTTAATACCTGGTTTTTTAATTTTCACCTGTACATTATATTCATTATCGGCAGCGCCCTTAGATATAGCACGAACACACATCACATTTGAATTAGGTTCGGTAGTATTTTGAACAGCCGTGTTTTCTGTTGAGCTAGAAACGGGTGTAACCGTGTTTGTTTCAACAGCAGTTAAAGCTTGAGTAGTTTGTGTTTCTGTAGCAGAAACTACAGTAGAAGCAGATGTTTCATCACCAATCATTATTTCGGCGGGAGTCATTTCTACTACTTCTTTGACATTATTATTAACATACGAAAATTTAGATGTTAATGTTTTTAGCCCTGTAACTGAAGCATCTGTTGAAACAGCAAATTTTACAGTAAACTCTGCGTCGTTAGGTGTTGCAGTCCAAATTATTTTACCAATGTTATTAGCAAAAGAAAAATTGCCCCCTTTACTTTCTAATTCTTTTACTGTAAATCCAGCAGGTACTTCAAATTGTAATTTTGCAAAGCCTCCAACTGCACCTTTAGCAATTTTTAGTTCAGCCACAAATTCGGTTCCTGGCTTAGCGCTCTTAGGAATATTGCCTGTAACGGAAACAGGAGAGTCGCCAAAGAAGAAGCTGAATAAAAATACAGATACGGTATTGATTAAAATAAGAAGTGGTTTTATCATACGTTATGGTTATTGCTCAAAGAAAAAGTCGATAAGCTTATTAATTTTTTCTACAGTAAATGAACTTTCCCCTTCAAAGAAACCATCAATTGTTTGAGTGATTTCTGCTGCTGAAATATATCCATCTTTGTTATAATCTGCTGCTTGAAAGTCAGCCGGTATTTTAACTGCACCAGCCTTAGCAATATTTTCTTTGGCTTTAGCTTCTACGGTTTTTAAATAGGTTAAGCTTGGTGCGTTATTAAATCCTTCGCTTCTTTCAGTTGATAAACTATCCCATTCTAATTGACGGCGAGCCATTGCATCCTGATCGATTGTAACACCATTAGCATCAACGACAGATCCTTTTTTAGTAGCTAATTCTTTATCCATGTAATCGTAAATACCATCGCCATCTTTGTCATCCGGACAACCATTACCATCAACCTTAACGCCTTTAGGTGTACCTAAACATTTGTCATTTAAGTCTTTTACTCCATCACCATCTATATCTGAATTGTCTACTGATTTAAAATCAACATTACTATAAGCGTCTTTAGGGCGTTTACCAAAATGAACATTTAATCCCACGTTAGCTGCTACCCAACTATCATTACCACCAGATTTAACGTTATCTATATAATCACTCATACATAAATTGTAAGTTGCGCCAATTCTCAAACTTGTACGGAAACCAATATTAAATTTAGCCCCAATCCCTAAAGGAATATAAAATGTATTACGAGCATAATTCGCTAAACTATCTTTTAGTTTAGTTTCATAGGTGTAATCTCTTTTTAAAGTACTGGAAATAGGATCATTTGCTGCACTTTCAGATAAATTACGAATAGAACCATCAGACCAATAGTTATAAACCGTACCATTTCCGTTTCTTAAATCACCGTAAGGATCAAACATTAAATAACCGAAGCCTGCTTGTGCATATATGGAAACATCTTTTTCCTTTTCGCCTAAACGATCAAAAAACGCAAAAAGATTAATTCCTCCGCCCATTATTTGAGATTGAAAATTAGCATGAGATGTTTTATCATTATCAGTTCCTGCTAATTTACCATACATACCGTCTAATCCAATACCTAATACTTTACCAATACGGTATTCTACTCCTAAGTTATAACCTAAACGCATATCGCTAAAGAAATTCGCATTCCCTTTTTTTCCTACATCTCCAAGGAACTTAAGTCCTCCAACTTGACCTGTAACTGATAGTTGTGCTTGTGACGTGTTGATTACCGCCAAACAAATCACTAATAAAGATAGTTTCGTAGATAGTTTCCTCATAAATATATCGTTTAATAAGCGATTAAATTACAACTTTTGTCGATAAAAACAAAATTATGCTAATTTTCACCCAAATAATGATAGGATAACGCTATTTGTAAACACTAATTTGTTAGTTACTGACTAATTGACATTTTCATGTGTGTTTTTGCTTTTTTATGATAAATGTTCTTCGATGCAGAATCTTAAGTTTAACTAAAAAGAAATTTGATAAATAAAAACAAGGCTATTGTATAATTTGTAAATTTATAAAAAGAGCAAAAATGATATGAATGCAAATTCAAACACTCAATTTACAGAAATTACCAATCGGTTAAAGTCTTTACTTTTTCAGTTTGATGACATTCATAGCGAAGAAAAAATCCACTTACTTTATCAACTCAACTCTTTTCTTCCAACAAAATTAAATGAGTGGAAACAAACTCATCAGTTATTGATGACGATGATGGCATATCCTGATCATAAAACAGTACTTGAATTGGTTCAAACAACAGTATCTAATTTATTAAACCAATTAGAAAAAAAACAATTGTTAATTGCTTCATTGAGTGGTACAGGATTTTTACATACGGCTATTGAATGTAATTTTTCATATGAAAAAGTTAATTACTTAGTGAATGCCTTTCCTCTCCAAGTGTCTATTCATAGCACAACATCGAGTGTTGATACTCAAAAATCCTTATTAAAATTAATGTTGCCAAATGTAGAATACTCTAAAATACATTTAGGCGAAAAAGACCTTAAAGCCAGAATCGGAGAATTTAATGCTTCAAATAAACTCACCAACTTAGAGTGGCTATTACAAATCATACAACAATCTTCGCTCGATAAAAAAACACAAGCATTTGTATATCAGCAATTAGGTGTTTTTATACAATTGAAAATAGCTTATAAAAAAGATTCTGTCAGTTTTTTAAGAGGTGCTACTGTTCCAACATATTTTCATACAACGCCTTTAGATAAAAAAAACAGTCTTCAAGAAATTATTAAACAAGCATTACCGCAGCCTGTTAAATTAAATTTAAAAGAAAAACAACAGCTTATTCATGCAGCAAAAATGACGTTGACCTATTTATATAGGGAAACGGAACCTTTTACTAATGCTAATGAAGATGATGTAACTTTATTTAATTTAGGTAAAGGTATTTCTATTGCTCTATATGGAAGCAAAGTAGATAAACGTTATTCCCTCGAATCGTACATTGGTTATTTGGTTTTAAAAAACAATATTCCTGCATCTTACGGTGGTGGTTGGATTTTTGGAGAACGTTGTCAGTTTGGAATTAATATTTTGGAAGCGTTTAGAGGAGGCGAATCTGGTTTAATTATTTGCGAATTATTACGCGTTTATCATCAGTATTTTGGAGCAACTCGTTTTGTAGTGAAGCCTTATCAGTTTGGATTACATAATACAGAAGCCTTGAAAACAGGGGCGTTTTGGTTTTATTATAAATTAGGATTTAGGCCAGAAGATAATGTATTAAAAGAATTGGCATATAAAGAAGAACAAGCCAAGCAACAAAATTCATCTTATAAAAGCGATTTATCAACATTAAAAAAATACACAAAAAGTAATTTAGCATTAACACTAACTGATTCAAGTTATCCTAATTACGATTCAGAATTACTCAGTCAAA
>JANYGR010000279.1 GCA_025359355.1 Bacteroidota bacterium
CTATAAAACGTTAAACAATTGCCTTCACCACCATCTCGTCCAGCACGTCCAGTCTCCTGATAATAGCCTTCCAATGATTTAGGGATATCATGATGAATGACGAAACGAACATCTGGCTTATCGATACCCATACCAAAAGCAATGGTAGCAACAATTACATCAATGTCTTCCATTAAGAAACCATCTTGTGTTTTAGCTCTTTCTTTTGCATCTAAGCCAGCATGGTAAGGGGCAGCTTTAATACCATTTACTTTAAGTGCTTCGGCAACTTCTTCTACTTTTTTACGACTTAAACAATAAATAATACCAGATTTTCCAATATTTTGTTTGGCGTATTTGATAATTTCTTTAATGACATTTTGCTTAGCGCGAACTTCATAATATAAATTAGCTCTATTAAAGGATGATTTGAATAATTTGGCATCTTGCATCCCTAAATTTTTCTGAATATCTTGTTGAACCTTAGGAGTAGCAGTAGCTGTTAATGCCATTACGGGCACAGATCCTAATTTCTCGATGATTGGACGTAGACGACGGTATTCTGGACGGAAATCATGTCCCCATTCAGATATACAGTGTGCCTCATCAATTGCGAAAAATGAAATTTTAAATTCAGAGAAAAAAGCGACGTTATCTTCCTTGTTTAAGGTTTCGGGAGCAACATATAATAATTTTGTTTTGCCTGATAATACGTCTTTTTTAACGGTAGCTATTTCGGCTTTATTTAAAGAAGAATTTAAAAAGTGAGCGATGCCTGTTTCATTGCTAAAGCCTCTAATAGCATCCACCTGATTTTTCATTAAAGCAATAAGTGGAGACACGATAATGGCTGTTCCTTCGCTCATAATTGCTGGTAATTGGTAGCACAAAGACTTACCGCCACCAGTTGGCATAATCACAAAAGTATCTTGTTGATTTAAGATATTATTGATGATTTTTTCCTGAGTTCCTTTGAATTTATCAAACCCAAAAAAATCTTTTAATGGTTTTAGTAATTCATGTGTTTCTACTTCTGCAATCATGGCTTTTATTGATTAAAATGTATGTTTCAATGAGTAAACGAATAGAGGCAATATTTATTTCGTCTTATAAAGATATACTAAATTTTTTTAATATTCCTATACTTTTTGACGGTATTATTGTAATTTCAGACAAAGCGTCTTTTTTAGACGATGAAGCCTTTTTTGGGATACTAAAAAAATGGAGAGATTTAACGTTCTATACGCAAGGTATGAAAAATGAAATTGGAAGGTAAATTATTTAAATAATTTCAATGCCCAGTTTTCTTTTTTACGCATTATTTCAGCGTCTGGCTTTGTTTTATCTTTGTATCCACATAAGTGTAATACGCCGTGTATCATCACGCGGTGAAGCTCTTCTTCAAAAGTAACTTCAAATTTTTTGGCATTCTCTAAAACCCTATCAACACTGATGAAAATATCTGAACTGATTTTTTTATTTTCAGTATAGTCGAAAGTAATAATGTCGGTGAGGGTATTGTGATTGAGGTGTTTGATGTTGATTTCTAATAATTCATCATCAGAACAAAACATATAATTGATGGTGCCTAACGTGTGTTTTTCCTTATCAATAATGGTTTTTATCCAAAGTTTGATTTTTGTTTTTTCTTTGAGTTTAAAAGAAATACTAAGATTTTGAAAAGAAATCATACTGTTGTTAATTCAAGTTGAACGTCAATAAAACTTCTTGTCCGTTTTTATTAAATTCTACTTTATCAGCTAAGTTTTTCATTAAAAAAACACCTCGACCGTTGAGCTTATCAATGTTTAAAGGATCTGTAGGGTCAGGTAAATTTTCATAATCAAAACCTTTGCCTTCGTCGGCTACCGAAAATTGTATATTTTTTTCTCCTGATTCAAACCCAATTTTAATATGTTTTTTGGGATCTCCATTGTTGCCGTGATAAATGGCATTATTAACGGCTTCGGTAACAGCAATTAATATATTACCATAACTATCTTCATTAACATTGAATACTTCACATACATCTTCTACAAGACGCTCTACCAATCT
>JANYGR010000333.1 GCA_025359355.1 Bacteroidota bacterium
ACAATTTTTTCGCAACCAGGTCTGCTAATTACTTTAAGACATTGTACAACTTCGTCTGTTTGTTGATGTTCGATACCAGCATACAAATCCTCTTCGTTTTCTCGTATAATAACAATATCCATATCAGGATGTTTTGTTTTAACAAAAGGATGTAAGCTTGTACATGGGCGTACATTGGAGTATAAGCCTAAAAATTTTCGTGTAGTAACGTTTAAGCTTTTGTAACCACCACCTTGCGGTGTAGTAATAGGTGCTTTTAAAAAAACTTTATTTTCACGAATTGTATCCCAAGATTCACTTGCAATACCAGCGGTGTTACCAGCTAAGTAAACCTTTTCACCAACTTCAATTTCATCAATTTCAAGTTGTGCACCCGCTGCTTTTAATATACTTAGGGTTGCGTCCATAATTTCTGGCCCTATGCCATCCCCTTTTGCTACTGTAATTTTTGTCATATTGTTTTTTTTAGTTTGTGTTTAATATGTTTTCTAATTTTGTAATTTGAAATAGTTCTATTATTTTATAATTTCTCATTAATTAATGTAATCTCAATTGTTCCGTTAATCTTCAGTCGGAGTTTATTTTCCTTGGCGTAGTCCACCATTTTTTTTATGTCAATGTTAGTTTGAGTTAGTTCCTTAATTCGCTTTTCGTGAAAAGAAGTGTCGCCGCTTGTTCTTATTTTTATTCCAAAGGACTCCTGTGAATGAAAATTTATTTTACCATTTACCAACGTAAACAAAATGTTTCTAGCATCAGAGGGAACAAATTCCCCATCAATTAATTTAAAGGTTTTTTGTTTTTCCATAATCTTTATTCTACTGAATGAATAAATAATCAGTTTGTTTCGTAATATTATATTTAACTAAACCTCCTGTTACAAATATTCCCAGTAATGTATTGGTAATTTGTTGCGTTTTATTTTCTTTGATTACAAATATGTGTGTTTGCATTCATAAATTTTTATTTATATTTGTTATAATACACATAAAATATATTTATGAATTATACGCTACACCAATTACAAGTATTTGCAAAAGTGGTACAATTAAAAAGTATTACTAAAGCATCAGAAGAGTTGTATATGTCACAGCCAGCTGTCTCGATTCAATTAAAAAATTTTCAGGATCAATTTGAAATACCTTTAACTGAAGTTGTTGGAAGACAATTGTATGTTACTGATTTTGGAATGGAAGTCTATAAAATGTCCGAAAGGGTTATCAATGAAGTATATGCGATCAATTATAAAACGATGGCTTATAAAGGTCATTTAACTGGGAGACTAATTTTATCAATTGTATCAACCGGCAAATATGTGATGCCCTATTTTTTGTCAGAGTTTATTAAAAAAAATAAAGGTGTTGATTTGATAATGGACGTAACTAATAAATCGCGTGTAATTAATAGTCTTCAAAATAATGAAGTTGATTTCGCATTAGTTTCGGTTTTGCCAGAAGGATTAAAAGTAAATGATGAGATTCTTTTAGAAAATGAATTGTACCTTGTTGGTAATAGACATGAAAAGAAACCGACTAAACCAATTACTAAAAGTGAAATAAATGAAATGCCTCTTATTTTTAGAGAGGAAGGATCAGGAACTCGATTTGTGATGGAACAATATTTTAAAAAACATAATGTTCGTGTGCGAAAAAAAATGGAATTAACCTCCAACGAAGCTGTAAAACAAGCGGTAATTGCAGGTCTTGGTAATTCAGTCATGCCTCTTATAGGAATCCGTAACGAACTTTTAAATGGTGATTTGAAAATCATTCCGGCAGTTGGATTTCCAATAAAATCTAAATGGCATCTGATATGGCTAAAAGAGAAGAAGCTATCTCCAGTTGCGGAAGCCTATATAGATTATATTAGAAAAAATAAAAGCAACGTTTTAAATGATCATTTCTCGTGGATCAATAAAATACCAAGCAAAAAATAGATCTGCTATAAATTAGATCATTTAGACTTGTTATCAAGTACAGAAAACATCATTACTGTAATAAAATCAATGAGTTTTTTGTTATCAGATTCCTTTGGATAATCTGTTAATGAAGGTAAATTTTGTTTGAAA
>JANYGR010000343.1 GCA_025359355.1 Bacteroidota bacterium
GTATGCTTTCTAATAGAGTGAAAGACCTTAACTTAAACGCCATGCGTTATTATGATTTAACAAAAGTGTATAAAGTAAAGTAGGACGATTATTTAGATAACTTTTTCATGGCAGATTACTATACGATACTGGGTGTTCCAAAAACAGCATCAGATAGCGATATAAAAACAGCCTTTCGGAAACTAGCTAAGATTTACCATCCCGATAAAAACCCTAATAATCCTAATGCAAGTTCAGTATTCCAACAAGTATTAAAGGCTTATAATACTCTTATTAATCCACACGCGCGTAGGCGCTACGATGATTCTCATTTTGGAACAAGGACACAATCAACTTCGCAACATCAATCGCAACAGAGGAATGGTAAAACACAAAAACAATGGACATTTACCGAGGAAGATTTAAAACGAAGAGAGTATTACAAAAATTATTATAAGCAAACCGAAAAAACAACAATTAAAACCGCGCCCAAATCTACGTATAGCGATTACAAATATATTTTATTTGCTACACCATTAGCAGTAGGTTTGTTAATGCTTGTTGTATCTATGTTTACCAATGAGCCAATAACCAATCAACCAAAACAACAGAACCAATTAAAAACAGACACAATCAAAAAATAAATGCTAAAAACAACGTCATTTAAAAAAGGAACTGTTACTTTTTCTGATACAGGAAAGGGTAGGGTTGTTGTTTTGTTACATGGGTTTTTAGGATCACACCAAATTTGGGAAAATACAACGATAGAGCTTTCTAAATCGTACCGCGTTATTGCCATTGATTTACCGGGACATGGCACTACCGATTGTTTTGGATATGTGCATACGATGGAAATGCTTGCTAAATGTGTGAAAGCGGTGATGGATAGTTTACGTTTAAAAAAATATGTAATTGTTGGACACAGCATGGGTGGTTATGTAGGGCTTGCATTTGCCGATTTGTTCCCAGATAATTTAAAAGGCTTGTGTTTATTTCATTCATCAGCTTATGCTGATAGTGATGATAAAAAACGAGACAGAACCCGCTCTGTTCGGGTTGTAAAAGCAAACCATAAAATTTATATCACAGAGGTCATTAAAAACCTGTTCGCCACCAAAAACGCTAAATATTTAAAAACAGAAATAGCTTTTGCACAGAAAATTGCTAGTAAGGTCTCAAAACGCTCCATTATTGCAGCTTTAGAAGGCATGAAAGACAGACCTAATCGCGATGTGATACTAGGTATGGTTCATTATCCGGTTATGATGGTGATTGGCGAATTAGACAATGTGTTGCCTAAAGACCAATTATTGGAACAAACCCAGTTGATTAAAAATAAACACATTTTATATTTGGAACATGATGGACACATGGGTTTTTTGGAAAGTCCAAAATTAACAGTGAAAGCGTTACGAAAATTTTTAAGAGCCTGCTATTAAATGGAGATAACTTTTGTTTTTGCCAAACAACCCGATTTAGAAAAAATTGTAGCAACGTATAATTCTACGGTTGCTTCGCGCTTGGTAACGGCTGATTTAGAGCCTGTAACGGTGCAATCCAAGCAAGCTTGGCTCGAAGCACATTCGCCAAACAAACGACCTTTATGGCTTGTATTGGTTGATGGTGTATACGCAGGATGGATGAGCTTTAATTCGTTTTATGGCAGACCTGCTTATGACGGGACGGTTGAGGTAAGTATTTATTTAGAAGAAAATGCAAGAGGCAAAGGACTCGGAAAAGCTTGTTTAAATAAGGCTTTTGAAGCATGCGACAGTTTAAATATTAAAACACTATTGGGTTTTATTTTTGATCATAATGAACCAAGTTTGAAATTATTTGAGAATATGGGTTTTCAAAAATGGGCACATTTACCGAGAATTGCTAATATGATTGATGCCGAAAGAGGATTGATTATTATGGGCCTACGGCTTGCTTAACAAAGAGATTGATTGTTTTCTCCAAAAAAACTCCAAGGATGTTTTGTTAAGACTACCATTTACAAGTATTTATGTAATAGAACAAAATTGCTTATCTGTTGTTTTAACCTTAAATTAGTAACAACATAAAACATTCCAACATGTATAAAAAAATTACACTTTCCCTTTTAGTATTTTTATTTTTTGCGGTTAATCTTCAGGCTCAGTTATGGGTTGATAAGATGCATAATCCAAACGAAAATTTTTATTCTGTTCAACAAGAATTTAAAAACTATTGGCAAACAAAACCATACGAAAGAGGTAAGGGTTTCAAAGCATTTAAGCGTTGGGAGTGGTTTACAGAGCCTCGCGTTTATCCAACAGGCGATTTAAAATTAGCCTCTCGTGCAAAAGCTTACGAGGAGTTTCAAAAATATTTAGATGCAAATCCAACAGCAGCTCAGCGAATTAATTCTACAAACGCAACCACATCTACAGGAAACTGGACAGCCCTTGGCCCTTTTGGCTCGCCCATTGGAGGCGATGCTGGACGAGTAACCTTTATTCGGTTTCATCCAACAATTTCAACCACCGTGTATTTGGGAACAGGTGCGGGAGGCATGTGGGTTTCTACGAATGGAGGAACTTCTTGGTCAACTAATTCGAATCCTTTATCTGTATTAGGATGCTCCGATTTGGCTATCAATCCTACAACGCCAAGCATTATGTATTTAGCTACCGGCGATGTAGATGCAAGTGATACACATGCGACAGGTGTTTTAAAATCAACAGATGGCGGCGTTACATGGAATACAACCGGATTGACATTTTTAGTATCTCAACAAAGAACCATTGGTCGTTTATTAATCAATCCTTTAAACCCTAACATTTTATTTGCTGCGACTAGTGCCGGAATTTATAGAACAAATAATGGCGGAACATCTTGGAACGTTATAAGAACTGGTAGTTTTAAAGATATGGAATATCGTCCAGGGGATACAAGTACAGTGTATGCCGTAACAGCAACGGGCTTTTTAAAATCTACGACAGGCGGTAATACATCTGCATCATTTGTAAGCGTTACAAGTGGTTTGCCAACTGGAGGCGCACGTATGTGTATATCTGTTACTCCTGCAGACCCTAATTATGTATATATTTTAAGTAGTGCATCTGACAATAGTTTTGGAGGAGTTTATCGTTCAACAAATGCAGGCGTTAGTTTTTTAGAAATGTCGGTGGCGCCAAATATTTTTGGATGGAGTACGGACGGCTCTGACACTGGTGGTCAGGGTTGGTATGATATCGCGTGTGGCGTATCGCCAACGAATAAAAATGAAATTGTGTGTGGTGGTGTTAACTCTTGGAAATCAATAGATGGTGGTGCTAATTGGACTTTGCAAACACATTGGTACGGTGGCGGTGGCGCACCTTATGTACATGCTGATTTGCACGCTGTGGAATACCAAACTGGTACTAAATTATTTATGGGAACTGATGGAGGCATTGCTGTATCTTCAAATACAGGAGCTTCCTGGACAACCATAAATGGACAAATGAATATTGCACAATCATACAGAATTGGACAATCCGCATCTACAGCGAGTTACGTTATTTCTGGACATCAAGATAATGGAACAAATTTATTAAATGGAAGTACTTGGACAAGCGTATATGGTGGCGATGGCGCTGATTGTTTTGTTGATTGGAATAATAATGCAAACTTGGTAGCATCTTATATCCAAGGAGATTTTCAACGTTCTTCTAACTCGGGCGGAAGCTGGACAGGTATTTCTACCGGCTTAACGGGTTCTGCTGCTTGGGTAGCCCCTATCATTCAAGATCCGAACGTTTCTACAACATACTACTGTGGTTATCAACAAGTATATAAATCGTTAAACAAAGGAACTACCTGGACACAATTAGGTACGATTTCAGGAAGCCCGCAACTATTGTATTTGGCCGCTGCTCCATCTAATTCTTTAGTATTATATGCGTCATCAAGTTCGGCATTATTTAAAACAACAAACGGAGGTTCTTCTTGGGGATCTATTGCGGCAGGTCTTCCAACAGGCTCTGCTCAAATAACACAAGTGGCGGTTGACAATACAAATGCGAATAATGTTTTTGTTACATTTTCAGGATATTCCGCGGGTAATAAAGTGTTTGCTTCTACTAATGGAGGTACTAGTTGGACCAACATTTCAGCGGGATTACCTAATTTACCTGCCAACTGCGTGGTTTATCAAAAAAACTCTAATAGTGCCATTTATGTAGGAACAGATGTAGGTGTATATTATAAAGATGGAAGCATGACGTCGTTCACTCCTTTTATGACGGGTTTACCAAACGTTGTAGTAAATGATTTTGAAATTTTTTATCCAACAAATAAACTTCGTGCAGCAACTTATGGACGTGGTGTTTGGGAAACAGATTTATATTCGAATCCATTAGCGCCACCAGACGCTTTTTATTCAACATCATCGTCTTCTTTATGTATTAGCACACCCGCTGTATTAAACGATCAATCATCTAATACTCCAACTGCTTGGAGTTGGACTTTAACTGGAGCAACTCCTTCTGTTTCGGCTGTTAAAAATCCAACGGTGAGTTATGGCGCTACAGGCGTTTATACAGTTTCATTAACCTCAACCAATGGAAATGGAACAAGTAC
>JANYGR010000354.1 GCA_025359355.1 Bacteroidota bacterium
GCAAATCCTACACCTATGCCTAAACCGGTGGCAAGTTGCCGTACGGAAGTAATGGAAGGTATGGTAGTTGAGAATACTATTAATGCTGATGTTTTAGAGGCGCGTAAAGGAGTTGTTGAATTTTTATTAATGAATCACCCGTTAGATTGCCCTGTTTGCGATCAAGCAGGCGAATGTGATTTACAAAACTTAGGTTACGGACATGGCGCTGCAACGACGCGTTACGAATTTCCTCGTCGCGAATTTGAACGCATTGATATTGGTAAGTATGTTCAGTTACACATGACGCGTTGTATTATGTGTTTCCGTTGTGTAAAGGTTGCTGAGCAATTAACTGATAACCGTGTGCATGGTGTGATGCACCGTGGTGATGCCGCAGAGATTTCGACTTACATTGAAAATGTTATTGAAAATGAAATGTCAGGTAATGTCATTGATGTATGCCCAGTTGGCGCATTAACGGATAAAACATTTAGATTCAAATCGCGTGTATGGTTTACAAAACCTGTTGATGCTCATTGTGATTGTAAAAAATGTGCAGGTAAAGTTCGCTTATGGATGAAGGGTGATGATGTTCTTCGTGTTACGGCTCGTAAAGACCAATGGGGAGAAGCGGTAGATTTTATTTGTAACGAATGCCGTTTTGAGAAAAAGAAAACAAGTGATTGGAAAGTAGAAGGTCCATCGCACATTGCAAAAACAAGTGTGATTTCTCAAAACCATTACGAACATTTAAACGAATTAAAATTGCAAGTGATGAAACAACAGAAAGCACTTGGTTTTATGGATATTAATAAACGACCTTAAATTAATTAGTCAGTTTGACAATGAGTCAATTTGACAATGAAGAAATATAAAGCTTACTAATTATCATTAACTAATTGACTAATTATCAAATCATCAAATTAAAAGAATGACAGCATTTATAATATACAAAGCAATTATGTGTGGAGGAGTTTTCCTTCTTTGCTTAGCAGCAGCTGCTTATGCCACATTATGGGAAAGAAAATTTGCAGCGTTTTTGCAAGACAGAAAAGGACCTAGTCGCGCTGGTTGGGGCGGAATTTTGCAACCAGTAGCAGATGGTGTTAAAATGTTTATGAAGGAAGAAATTATTCCTAACGTATCAAATCGTTCTTTATTTATCTTAGGACCAAGTTTGTTTATGATAACAGCTGTTATTACAAGTTCTGTTGTTCCATGGGCTAAGCCTGTTATGATTGATGGACAAGTGTATGACATGCAAATCACAGATATTAATATTGGCGTGATCTATTTATTAGGTGTTGCTTCTATTGGTGTGTATGGTATTATGATTGGTGGTTGGTCATCAAATAATAAGTTTGCGTTGTTGGGTGCTGTTCGTGCATCGTCACAAATGATTAGTTATGAAATCCCCATGGGCATTGCGTTAATTGCTTTAATTATTTCATCAGGAGGTTCTTTAAGTTTAAAAGAAATTGTAGAAGGACAAGATGCTGGTTTTGCTAATATTGTTTGGCAACCACTTGGCTTTTTAATTTTCTTTATTTGTGCATTAGCAGAAACTAATCGCGCACCCTTTGATTTACCGGAATGCGAAACTGAATTAGTGGGAGGTTATCATACAGAATATTCTTCTATGAAATTAGGGTTGTTTTTATTTGCGGAATACATCAATATGTTTATTTCTTCGGCAGTAATGGCAACGCTTTATTTTGGTGGTTATAATTTCCCATTTGCTCATGAGTTATATGAAAAACTAGGCTTAGCAGATGGTTCGGTGTGGATTTCTATAATAGGCTTTGGCGCGTTAATGACAAAAATATTTGGTTTCATTTGTTTGTTTATGTGGATTCGTTGGACCTTACCTCGTTTCCGTTATGATCAATTAATGAATTTAGGTTGGAAATCATTATTACCATTATCATTATTGAATTTAGCAATTACGGTAGTAGTAGAATATTTTAGAGGAAATATTAAATTTTAAAAACTTTAATAATGCAATTAACTAATAGAAAAAAAGAGGTTTCATTTAAAGAGCAAAGCTTCGCTGAACGTATCTATTTACCTGCTATTTTGAAAGGTATGGTAATTACGGCAAGCCACTTATTTAAAAAATCACCTACAATTAATTATCCTGATGTAAAGCGACCAATTGCTCCTGTATATCGTGGCCAACATGTATTAAAACGTGATGATGCTGGCGCAGAAAGATGTACATCTTGTGGAATGTGTGCTGTGGCTTGTCCTGCAGAAGCAATTACCATGACTAGCGGCGAGCGTAAAAAAGGCGAAGAGCATTTGTATCGCGAAGAAAAATACGCAGCTACTTATGAAATTAATATGTTACGTTGTATTTTTTGTGGCTTGTGTGAAGAGGCTTGTCCTAAAGAAGCCATTTTTTTAACAGATAGATTAGTAGATACAGAATTTGAACGAAACGATTTTGTGTATGGTAAAGATAAGTTGGTTGAAAAAATGAATGAACGTATAGACGTGACTAAACGCCAAACTTCAGCTGTTTTAGAATTTAAAAAAACATTAGGCTTAAAACACAACGAATTGTTCGACGCTCAAAAATTAAATAAAGGGAAACATCATTAATTTGAAAAATAGAAAAAAACAATTATAAATAAACAGATTTTGGTACGAGTGAAAAATCTTAAATCTTAAATCTTAAAATCTTTAAATACACATGTTAGGACTCACAATCACTCAATGGCTTTTTGGAATATTATCGTTAATGGCAATTATGTTTGCGTTAATGGTTGTGTTTACTCGTAGCCCCGTAAACTCAGTATTATATTTAGTATTAACGTTCTTCTGTATAGCAGGACATTATTTATTATTAAATGCACAATTTTTAGCAGTCGTTCACATCGTCGTGTATGCGGGCGCTATCATGGTGTTGTTCTTATTCATCATCATGCTCATGAATTTGAACACAGAGACTGAACAACAAAAACATATTATCGCTCGTATCATTTCAGGCGTTATAGGTGGGTTGTTATTGTTTGTAATGGTTGGCGCTTTAAAAGGAGCAGAACAAATAAACATAGTGCAAAGTGGCGCTTCGCAAATTGGCTTAGTAAAAAATTTAGGAAATGTGTTGTTTCACGAATTTTTATTTCCATTTGAAGTTGCTTCTATTTTATTACTAGCCGCACTTGTAGGTGCTATTATGATTGGAAAGAGAGAACCAGCCTCCCCAACCCCTCCAAAGGAGGGGCTTTTGTAGAGCTGAAAAAAATAGATTAAAACAATTAACTTGAAAAATAAAATTAATAATAACAATTTAAAATAAATCCAACTCCCCTCTCTTTTGCAGAGGGGTTGGGGGTAAGGCTTATGTTAAACGGAATTCCTATCAATTATTATATTATGCTTAGCGCGGTGTTATTTATCATTGGCGTAGTTGGCGTAATGGCTCGCAGAAATGCAATCATTGTATTTATGTGTATTGAATTAATGCTTAATGCAGTCAACTTATTATTAGTTGCATTTTCAACATTGCATAACGATGCATCAGGACAAGTATTCGTATTCTTTATTATGGCAGTTGCTGCTGCTGAGGTTGCAGTTGGTCTAGCTATTTTGGCAATGGTGTATCGTAATTTCAAAACAGTTGATATAGATTTATTAGATAGATTAAAAGAATAAAATGAACATCATCGAAAAACATAAACAAGCGCTTGTTGAGCTTTGCAAAAAGCATCATGTAAAAACATTGTATGTGTTTGGTTCTGCTTTGCGTGAGGATTTTAATGAAGAAAGCGATATGGATTTTTCGGTTGTTTATAATGATATAGATGTTTTAAAAGACCCTTTGGTTTATGGTAAAAATGCTTGGGATTTTACATTTGCTTTAGAAAAAGAATTTAAAAGGCATGTAGATTTAATATCAGAAGAAGCTATTAAAAACAGATTTTTTAAAATGGAACTCGATTTAACCAAACAATTATTATATGCAGCTTAAGGCATTGCAATATTTAGAAGAGATTTATATTGCCTGTTGCGAAATTGAAAAATATGCAAAAAACAAAACATACGCAGATTATAAAAATGATTCAATGTTCTCAAGTGCAGTTGAACGACAGCTTACAATTATTGGAGAGGCTACAAACAAACTATCTAAAAATTGCGACATACATTTAAGAAGTGAAAGTGCGATTATTGCTTTGAGAAATAGAATAGTACATGAATACCAAAAACTAGAAGATAAACAAATTTGGCAAATTATAAATACAGAACTGATTGATTTAAAAATAGAAGTTGAACAACTTATTAAAGATAACGAACATAACATAGAAAGATAACATGGTAAAATTAGTAGCACTCATCCCTTTATTTCCTTTACTAGGATTTTTAATAAATGGATTTTTTGGTAAAAAAATTAGCAAAGGCCTATCAGGCACTATTGCGAGTTTAGCAGTATTAGCGTCGTTTATCGTTTCATTATTGATTTTCTTTAATTTATTAGAACATCCAGAAACAGGTTCTCAAACGGTGGCTATCTTCTCATGGATAAATTCCGATACATTAAAAATTCCTTTTGAGTTTTTAGTAGATCCGTTATCATCATGGTTTTTATTAATCATTACAGGCATTGGTTTTTTAATCCATATTTATTCAATTGGCTATATGCATGACGACGAAGGGTTTTCAAGATTCTTCACGTACTTAAACTTATTTGTGTTTTTCATGTTGTTGTTAGTGTTAGGCAACAATTACCTAATTATGTTTGTTGGTTGGGAAGGCGTAGGATTGTGCTCTTATTTATTAATTGGTTTTTGGTTTAAAAACACGGCTTATAATAACGCGGCTAAAAAAGCGTTCATCATGAATCGTATTGGCGATTTAGGATTTTTATTAGGCATCATTTTAATTTTTGTAACCTTTGGTAGCATTACTTATGGCGATGTGTTTTCAAGCGCATCTAACGGAAGCCAAGGAACGATAACAGCTATTGCCTTATTATTATTTGTAGGAGCAATGGGTAAATCAGCACAGTTGCCATTATATACATGGTTGCCTGATGCGATGGCTGGACCAACACCTGTATCTGCTTTAATTCATGCAGCAACAATGGTAACCGCTGGTGTTTATATGATTGTTCGTTCTAATGTGTTTTATGCAATGTCTGATGTTGCTTCCGAAGTAGTTGCCGTAGTTGGTGTTACAACCGCTCTATTTGCAGCAACCATTGGCTTATTTCAAAATGATATTAAAAAAGTATTGGCTTACTCAACCGTATCTCAATTAGGTTTAATGTTTTTAGGATTAGGAGTTGGCGCTTATAGCTCGTCGGTATTTCACGTAACCACTCATGCGTTTTTCAAAGCACTATTATTTTTAGGTGCAGGCTCTGTAATACACGCTATGGGAGGCGAACAAGACATGCGTAAAATGGGTGGCTTGAAAAAAGCATTGCCTATTACGTTTTTAACGATGGCTATCGGAACCATTGCTATTAGTGGCATTCCGCCTTTATCAGGCTTCTTTTCTAAAGACGAAATTTTGGCTCATGCCTATGAACACTCGCCAGTATTGTGGTTTTTCGGCATGGTAACGTCTATGTTGACTGCATTTTATATGTTCCGTTTATTCTTCTTAACCTTTTATGGTAAATTCAGAGGAACACACGAACAAGAACATCATTTACACGAATCACCTAAAACAATGACGATTCCATTAATTGTATTAGCTGTGTGTGCTGTATTAGCGGGGTTATTAGGCTTACCTGAATTTTGGCACCAAACAAATTGGATTGGAGAATACTTAGATCCAATTATTAAAATTAAAAACCCAAGCATTTTAACTCATGATGTAGAATGGATGTTAATGGGAATAGCTTCTGTTTCTGCTGTTGCTATTATTTATATTGCGTACATTATTTATATGCAAAAAAATATTCGCCCATTACCAGAAGGTGCTAAAATGCCTTGGTTTCAAAAAGTGGTTTATAACAAATATTTTGTAGATGAATTTTATGATGTAGTTGTTCGCAAAACATTAGATTGGAAAGCAAATCTGTTTAACTACATTGATAAGCACGTATTAGACGTGTTTGTTAATGGAGTAGGGGATTCTGTAAGTGGTATAGGTTCTATCGTTCGTAAATTACAAACAGGTCATATTGGGTTTTACATTTTTAGTATGGTAGCAGGCATCGTATTGATTTTGTTTTTCACATTCATGAAATAATAGCATTTAAATAAATTATAAAACACAAATAAAAATATATGTTAGTTGGATTATTAATTACCGTACCACTTATTGCAAGTCTATTGGTTTTCTTTACCAAAGGAAAATCAAGTCGTACCGCTGCTTTAGGATTATCAATCGTAGAATTTGCATTAGCCTTGGTGGTTTATATGCAATACAAACACAATCCCGATAGCAATCACTTGCAATTAAACTGTGCTTGGGTAGAATCTTTAGGTATTCACTTTGCGGTGAGTATAGATGCCCTTTCCTTATTAATGGTGCTTTTAACAACAGGCTTAGTGCCTTTGATTATATTGTCGTCGTTTAATACCGAATATAAAAATCCGAATTCATTTTATGGATTAATTTTATTGATGCAAATGGCTTTGGTTGGCGTGTTTGTAGCTAACGATGGGTTTTTATTTTATGTGTTTTGGGAGTTAGCATTAATTCCTATTTACTTTATTTGTTTATTGTGGGGTGGAGAAGGACGCGCAAAAATCACTTTCAAGTTTTTTGTATATACTTTATTTGGTTCTTTATTTATGTTGGTTGGTTTAATTTATTTATACAATCATACTGGCTTCGAAACAGGTATTAAATCATGGGCTTTAACAGATTTATATGCTGCTGGTAAATCAATGACAATCAATCAACAGTCGTTTGTGTTTTGGTCAATCTTTTTAGCATTCGGAATTAAAATGCCAATTTTTCCTTTACATACATGGCAACCTGATACTTATGTAAATGCGCCAACACAAGGTACGATGTTGCTTTCGGGTATCATGCTAAAAATGGGAACCTTTGGTTTAATCAAATGGTTATT
>JANYGR010000362.1 GCA_025359355.1 Bacteroidota bacterium
TTTTTTAGGAACGATGATGAATTTGCCTTGGCTTAAAAATGCGATTAGTACTAAATATCAAGTTGGACTTGATGTAGTTCCTGTTTTGTTGTTAGCTAATTTATGTTTGGGTGTTTATTGGAATTTATCTATTTGGTATAAATTAACAGGACAAACAAAATTCGGTGCTATGATTACCATTGTAGGCGCTACGATTACGCTTGCTATTAATTTTATTGGTATCCCATATTTCGGCTTTATGGCTTGCGCTTGGGCAACATTTATTGCTTATGCAGTGATGATGATTGTTTCGTATCAGTTAGGAAAAAAACATTACCCAATCAATTACAATTTAAGAAGTATGTTTGTTTTTACGTTTATAGCATTAGCATTTTATGGAATATCACTCTTGTATTCGGGAATGGAACATACAGGTTTGAAGCTCGTTTTGAATAATGGCTTATTATTTATATTTGGATGGATATTTTATAAATTAGAATTTGATAATCTTAAAAATTTAAAACATTTAGCATAACGTCGTTATGAAATAGCCATTTACAACAAGTTTGTTGCAAACAAACACAAATGAAGATAGGCGTATTTCATGTGACCAATACAAATCAATAAAAATCTACACATGAAACTACAAGTCATTAATCAATCGAAACACCCTTTACCAGAGTATGCTACAGAGTTTTCTGCTGGCTTAGATTTGAGAGCAAATATTGATGAGCCTATTGAATTAAAACCATTAGAACGAACCTTAGTTTCTACTGGATTGTTTATTGCATTACCTAAAGGTTATGAAGCGCAAATTCGCCCACGAAGTGGTTTAGCATTTAAACATGGTATTACGGTACTTAACTCTCCAGGCACAATTGACGCCGATTACAGAGGAGAGCTTAAAGTATTATTAGTAAATTTATCTAACACAGCATTTATGATTAATGACGGTGAGCGTGTGGCACAAATGGTAATTGCTAAACACGAACAAATTAGTTGGACTGAAACAAGCAACTTAGATGAAACCGAAAGAGGTGCGGGTGGTTTTGGCCATACTGGCACTAAATAATGAGCGAGTTTAGCTTGTTAATGATTAAATAATGTATGTTTGCGGAGTTTATATTTTATCTTTATCTAAAATTTGTGAATTTAACTAAATACTATTTATTTAAGTTTACTGGGTTTATGGATGATATATGACAAAAAAAATCTTTTTATACTTACTAATACTATTCGCCAAATTTAGTTTCTCTCAATCACTGCAATTAACTACTAGTCCGCAATGGGTTAATGTTGGAGATATAGATGTTGCGGGAAATCAATTGACGGTAGAAGCTTTGGTCTACTTTACTGGTGGTGTAGATGTAGTTTCAAAACATACGGGGCCTCCAAATGTAAATTATTTATTACGCCTATCTTCATTTGAATTAACTACAACCAGTGGGTTTTATTTGATGCCGAATCCTTACGTGATGAGCCCTAACACGTGGTATCATATTGCAGGCACTTATGATGGTTCTAATATTAGATATTATGTTAACGGTTGCTTAGTGATTACAGTTCCTGCAACAGGGAATTTAATTACACAAAATTTAGCAACAGCTATTGGTAATATATCCTGTTGTTCATCAGAACAATTTTATGGAAATATTGATGAAGTAAGAATTTGGAATGTTGCTCGCACACAAGCACAAATACAAGGCAATATGAATAATTTACCTTCACCTACAACTCAATTGGGCTTATTGGCGTATTATCAATTTTCTAATAATTTAATAAATTCTCAAGGTAATACTGCTTTTGATGGATTAGCTGTTGGTGCAGCACCTGTTTATGCTCCAGATCCGCCTATAATTATCACACCAGCAATTACATCATTAATGGCACAAGCTGCATTGTGTGTTAATAATACAGGTACAGTAAGCATTAATGCAGTTGGAACTAATTTACAATACTCCATTGATAATACAACTTATGGTTCAACATCATCTTTTACAGGATTAGCTACTGGAAGTTATACGGCTTATATTAAAAACCCAGAGGGCTGTATGCAACAACAACCTTTTACTATTACTTTAACGCCTACGCCAACTATTACTATTGTTGCTACAAGCCCTGTGCCTTGTACACCAGGAGGAACAACGCTTACAGCAAGTGGTGCCACAAATTATACGTGGTCGCCATCTGCTACGTTAAGTTCCTCTAATGGAAATATAGTAATAGCAAATCCTTCAGTTAATACTACTTATAACATTATTGGAGAAAGCTCATCTTGTACAAATACAGCTTCTATATCGGTTCATATAAATAGTACACTCACAGCAGTTACCTCCCAAACAAATGTTACTTGCTATGGAGGGAATGATGGGTCTGCTTCTGTAATAGCAAGTGGTAGCTCGGGTTCGTATAATTATTCATGGTCGTCAACACCTACTCAAACAACTCAAATAGCTAGTGGGTTAGTGGCAGGAACATATTCGGTTACTATCACAAATACAGTTTGCACTGCTTCGGGTAATGAATTAATTATAAATGGTGATTTTAGTTCTGGTAATTCAAATTTTTCATCGGGCTATATTTATACGCCACCTCCAAATACAGCAGCCAGTCAGTATTTTATTGGTACTGCGGCTCAAGTAAGCGCTTGGAATGGAGGAATGTTTTCGGCGGGAGATCATACATCGGGTTCAGGAAATCTAATGATGGTGAATGGTTCTGGAACTCCAGGTACTAATGTGTTTTGTCAAACGATTGCCGTTAATCCAAATACTAATTATAATTTTTCTACCTGGGTGAGCTCATTAAATACTGGGCTTCAGGCGCAATTACAATTTTATGTAAATGGAATACCATTAGGCTCTGTGTTTACAGCTCCCGCAACTATTAATACATGGTCACAATTTTTTTCTGTATGGAATTCAGGGATAAATAATTCAGCATCCATTTGTATCGTCAATCAAAATAGTTCATTATCCGGAAATGATTTTGCATTAGATGACATTTCTTTTCAAGAATGTTTAACTCCCTGTCCCATTACCCAAACAGTAAGCATTACAGAGCCAACTAATTTTACTGTGACTATAACCTCAGCAAGTATCTGTGTTGGTTCATCTGCAGGCTTATCAGCAAGTGGCGCTTCGTCATACACATGGAATGCTTCTACTAATTTAAGCAGTGCTAATGGCACAACGGTTTTAGCAACACCTAATGTAACAGAAACGTATACTGTAACAGGTGCTATTGGTGTTTGTACTAATACGGCAGTAACAACTATTACAGTTGTTCCAAATCCAACAATTACAGTGGCTCCCACATCACCTACTATTTGCCCAGGAAGTTCATCCACGTTAACAGCGAGTGGCGCTTCAACTTATACTTGGGCATCTAGCTCAACACTAAGTAGTAATACAGGAAGCGTAGTTACGGCGACTTCAACTACTACTACGATATATACTATTACAGGAACAGCTAATACTTGTACGAATACAGCTATTACAACAGTTAGCGTTATACCAAATCCTACGCTTACACTGACACCTAGTTTCAGTATTTGTTCAGGAACATCAGCTACGTTAACAGCAAATGGCGCTAATAGTTACACATGGAACGCTTCTGCTAATTTAAGTAGTGCCACAGGAAGTATGGTAATAGCAACTCCTAATGCCACGGAAACCTATACGGTTACAGGTGAATTAAACACTTGTGTTGGAACAGCAGGTACCACTGTAAGTGTGATCAATACGCCAACACTTACAGCCAATACATCATCTGTAGTTATTTGTCCTCAAGGTTCTGCATCATTAACTGTGTCTGGTGCTACTAATTATACATGGAGTCCTTCAGCATCATTAAGTGCGAGCTCTGGAACGTTAGTTGTTGCAACGCCAGTAAACACAAGTACTTATAGTGTTATCGGCTCATATAGTAGTTGCAGAGATACCACGCAAGTTGTAGTGACGGTTACGGTTAATCCAACAATTGCATCTACATCTGCAACTATCTGTTCTTCTACATCTGCTAATTTATCTGCTAATGGTGGAGTAACGTATACGTGGAGTCCAGCTACTTATTTAAACACGACCTCGGGAGCAAATGTTATATCTACACCACCATTATCCATTACCTATACAGTAAGCGGCTCATCGTCTTTAGGTTGTATAGGCTCTACATCCGTATCAGTAAATGTTATACCTACACCTACGATTTCAATTTCTGCAAATCCATTAACAGTTTGTTCGGGAAGTAATAGTGCATTAATAGCTACTGGAGCAACATCTTATACATGGTCGCCATCAACAGTTAGTAATGTGAATTCCGGAAATACAATTGCCTCACCTATTAATACAACAACCTATTTGGTAACAGGTACCAATGGAAGTGCGCCAACTATTTGTACGTCTACTCAAACTATTCAAATTGTAGTTCGGCCTAAAATAGTACCAACAGTTTGTCCAAACGATGCAATTTGTTTTGGTAACTCAACTAAGATATATGCCATAGGTGGGAACACTTATCATTGGAATCCAACAACAGGTGTTTTAAAACCAAACGATTCTACAACGGTTGTAAAACCAAGTTCAACAACGATTTACACGGTTTCCGTGTCTATCAATAGTTTATGTCCCGTTACAAATACAGTTCAAGTAACTGTATATCCATTGCCAACTGTAAATGCAGGAAAAGACTCTACCATAAATATTGATCAAGATATTGTGTTAACAGGAACCGGTAATGTGGATGTAGGATTTTTATCGCCAGATGGTAATCCATTAATTTGTAATTGGTGTCCAATAGTGACTGTAGCTCCTAAAGAAACAACCTGTTATACCTTAGAAGGATATAATACCTATGGTTGCAGAAACACGGATGAGGTTTGTGTAATAGTTAAAAAAGAGTGGGATGTATTTATTCCAAATGCCTTTACGCCCAATGGAGATATTAATAATGAATATTTTGTACCGAAAGGCTATGGTCTAGAACAAATAGACTTAATTATTTTTGACAGATGGGGTTCTGTTATTTTTAAAGAAATTGACACAACTTTAGGTTGGGATGGAAAATACAAAGGTTTAGTATCAGCTCAGGGTGTTTATGTTTATCAAGCTACTGTTAAAGCAATGAGCGGCGAAAGTGTCATAAAAACGGGTCATGTTACAATATTGAGTAAAATAAAGTAACAACATTAATTGTATTTATTTACGTAATTTTATGTCAAAAAATGAATCCTATTTTTGATATACATATTTTTGTGTGCACTAACCAACGTACAGGTTCTGATAAATTAAGTTGTGGAGAAACCCATGGTATGGAATTAGTTGCCGAGTTTAAGAAGCAATTAAAAGATTTGAAGGTTGGTTTAAAAACAAGAGCACAACGAGCTGGCTGCCTTGGTATTTGTGATTTTGGGCCAACCATCGCTATTTATCCGGAAGGTATTTTTTATGTTGGTGTAAAAAAAGAAGACGTGAAAGAAATTATCGAATCACATATTATTGGTAAAATTCCCGTTGAACGTTTATTATTGAAATCATAGATGGGACAACTCATTAAGCAAGAACAATTAGATGTATTGAGGATTTCTCAACAAGAATTAATCGAGAAATTTAACATACAATTATTGAAAGATTTTGAAATGAGTGATGTATCAGCTTACTTAGAACCAATCGTTGTTTTTGAGTATGATGAAATTCATTCAAATATTATGAATGCGCTTAAAAAGATTGATCATAAGGACTTTTCAAAGTATCAACATTTATTATATCGCGTTGATATTTCCGAAAAAACCATAGAGCTTGAATTGAAGTCGAAGCCAGATAGTGAGCGATATTCCATATTAGCGGATTTAATTATTAAACGCATTTTACAAA
>JANYGR010000368.1 GCA_025359355.1 Bacteroidota bacterium
CTATCAATAAAAAAGAATTGGTGGAAAAAACAGTCACATCGATGTTACAAAGTTTAGACCCCCACTCAAGCTATATCGCTGCTTCCGAATTTGAAAAAGTGAACGAACCTTTAGAAGGTAATTTTGATGGAATAGGCGTAGAGTTTAATATCATCAAGGATACGATTCGAGTAATTACACCAATAGAAGGAGGGCCTTCCGAAAAGATTGGTATCAGAGCTGGCGACAAGATTGTGAAAGTAGAAGGAAAAAGTGTAGCTGGCGTAAAAATCACTAATAAAGAAGTGTTTGATAAGCTAAGAGGAAAAAGTGGTAGCACTGTTAATGTAAGCATCTTAAGAAGTGGAATTCAGAAACCATTAATTTTTAATATCACCAGAGATGCTATTCCATTATATAGTATTGATGCTTCATATATGGTTAATGCAACTGTTGGATATATTAAAATAAGCAAATTTGCAGCAACTACTTATGATGAATATTTGAAAGCTTTTAATACGCTGAGTAAACAAGGGATGAAACAATTGATTTTAGATTTGCGTGGAAACCCTGGCGGATACTTGAATGCAGCAGTTGATATATCGGATGAGTTTTTAGTGAATGGATTACAGATAGTATATACTCAAGGAAAAGCAAATCCGAAAAAAGTATACAAGGCCACTGATCGTGGTAGTTTCGAAAACAATGGATTAGCAATTTTGATTGATGAAGGTTCGGCAAGTGCCAGTGAAATTGTAGCAGGAGCGATTCAGGATAATGACCGAGGAACCATTATTGGAAGGAGGAGTTTTGGGAAAGGCTTAGTGCAGGATCAATTACAGTTACCTGATGGTTCTGCTATTCGATTGACCATTGCAAGGTATTATACACCAACGGGCAGATGTATTCAAAAGCCATATTCGGATGATAAAAGCCAATATTATAGCGAAGAGTATGATCGCTATGAGCATGGAGAGTTATTAAATGCCGACAGTATTAAGTTGGATAAAACTAAAAAATATGTTACACCCGATGGCAAAATTGTATACGGCGGCGGCGGTATTATGCCAGATGTATTTGTGCCTTTAGATACAGCTAAAAATAACGCGTTTGTAAATAAAGTATTTTACACAGGCGCAATCAACACCTTTGCATTTGAGTATGCGGATAACAACAGGACTAAATTAAAATCATTTGGGACTGCAAAAAATTATATTGCACAATTTGAAGTTAGCAATTCCATTTTAGAAGAATTTTATGCTTACTGTGATAAACAACATACAAAGCTTGGAACTATAAATAAAGAAAAAACAAATCAAGCATTGAAGCCCTATTTAAAGGCATTTATAGGCAGAGATGTATTTGATAAGGATGCTTATTATCCTATTATTAACCAAAGCGATAAATGTATTTTAAAAGCAGCAGAAGTATTATCTAAATAAATTTCTTATTTTTAAGAATTATAAAAATTAACTATGACTATTAAATCAGTAAAATTATCTATAATCATTGGTTCGATAACCCTTTTTTCATGTACAGATTCTAATACAAAAAAAGCAAGTAATCAAGATGAAATTGTTGATTCTACAAGTGTTGTCTCAGATTCTTTAGTAAATGCTGAAGATGAAGAAGTGTCTTATCGCTTGCCATCCGCTTTACAAATCGCTTATATATTTAAAAAATCAGGATCTGCTTTTATACCGACATTAGCGAATAATAAAGCTAATGTAAATAAATACAACTCCAGTAATTATAAAAGAGCCACTAATTTTGGTGTATATAGCGCTGATTTAGCGTATTGTTTGTTCAATAAAAAGTATCAAGAATCAAAAGATTATTTAAAGGCTTGCAAGGAAATGGGCACTGAATTAGGACTCAATCAAGTTTTTGAAAGTGATAATTTAGCGCAACGTTTTGATAAAAACATCATGAATGAAGACTCTATTGTTAAAATAGTATCTAATGTACAATTAAGAACGGATGTAGTATTTGAACAAAATAAACAAAAGCACATCACGGCAATAGCCTTTACAGGGGCTTGGATTGAGAGCGCATATATCGCCAATGAAGTTTATGCAAAAGACAAAAACAAAAAAGCATTAGCCAGTTTATTAGAACAGTTATTGTTATCAGAGACTATTGTCAAAGCATTAAAAGCAAATCAACATGCGGAACCAGAAATGCCTGCGTTAATAGAATCTGTTGAGAAAATTAACGCTGCGTATAACTCAGTTGAGGCTATAAAGTTGGCTAATGAAAAAGAAGAGGAAATTGATTTTTCAAAAATTACGGTTAAGGATTCAGAATTGAAAGTTATTTCGGAAGCAATCGTTTCATTAAGAAAAAATATTATTGATTAACATAAACCCATTAATATGAATAATTTTTTAAAACCATTATTGAGTGTGTTAATTGTTGTTGGGTTGACTTCCATTCAGGGAGGAGACACTATTTTATGTAACGCTAAAGCCTTGAAAGAAAAAGCGGAAAACTCACTCGATCCCTATAAATATGACAGTTCGGAGCTAACAAAGATTATTTATAAGAAACAAGAATCAGTAAAAGAAGTTGAGGTTCCTTTGTTTATTGGAGAAAAGTATAAAGTTGTTTTTGTAACAGAAGCGCTTCCTAAGGCGGTTGAGATTCAGATTTATAATAAGGATAAGGAATCTAAAAATAGAAAATTATTATTTTCATCAAAAGATGCTGGGGCGGATAAAAAAGATATTTCATTTGATGTATCTATGGCTCGCCATA
>JANYGR010000382.1 GCA_025359355.1 Bacteroidota bacterium
ATTAAGTCTACGTCTTATAGCGCAATGTAGTAATCAGTTTAATTTAAAACACAAGAGGCTGTTTCAAAAGTAGCATTTAGTCATGCTGAATTTATTTCAGCATCTCTAAATGTATTGATTTTACTGGTTTTTAGATCCTGAAACAAGTTCAGGATGACCGTAATATCGACTTTTGAGACAGCCTCTTTTTTTATTGTGTTATGACGATATAAATTTGTTATAGTTTCTAATACTCAGAGACATTAAAGAAAGAAAAATGAATCGAAGTCTAATTCCCTAATAGTGGTTTGGAATCTACTGATTTAGTATCTAAGGCGTCTCGTAAGCCATTGCCAACAAGCATAAACGCTAATACTAAAACCATAATAGCTAAGCCTGGAACAAAAGCCAAATAGGCTGCATCTACTAATACATAACCACGGTGTGCATTAATCATTTCGCCCCAAGACGGCGTTGGCGGCTGTGCGCCAATTCCTAAGAAACTTAAGCCTGCCTCTGTTAAAATAGCTGCGGCAAAATTAGATGCGGCAATTACAATAACTGGCCCCATTACGTTAGGTAAAATATGTTTAATAATGATACGCATGTTTTTAAAACCTAGTGCGCGTCCTGCTTCCACAAATTCTTTTTCACGTATACTTAAAATTTGTCCACGAATTAAACGAGCTACATCAACCCACATGGTTAATCCAACTGCAATAAACACCTGTAATATCCCTTTTCCTAATACCAATGTAATCGCAATCACTAATAATAACGTAGGTATAGACCATACCACATTGATGAGCCACATAATCGCATCATCAAACCAACCTCTGTAATAGCCTGCCATCGCTCCTAACAAAATACCTATGACTATAGAAATAATAACGGATATAAATCCAACCGATAAAGAAATACGAGTGCCAATCATCAAACGACTCAATAAATCACGCCCAGCAAGATCTGTCCCTAATGCAAATGTTTTTGTCTCTAAATTATTTTTTGTGATTTCATTTTGCAAATCAGCGACTTTTAATTTTAATTTAGAGCCAGTACTTAATTGATAAAATTCGATTTGATTTGTGGTAGAATCATTAATAATTGGGTAATTATTATTGGCATCGTATACAACATCCGCTAAGTTATAGGCCACTTTAGCGCCATTATTAGGCTCATTCCCAGTGTATTCTTCAATAATAATATCGAATCCTTTAAATGAATATGAATAAAATGGAATGGTTGAATAGTCACTGATAATGCCAAACACCATCGTATTAAATATATTTTTACTATGTGGTACTTCGTTTTTCTTGACTAAAAGCAACTTAGCTTCAAAGCCTGGTTTTTTAATATGTAATTCAGGTTTTTGATCATTTGCATAAGGTGAAGAATCTGGTGTAATTAAATACCCTAATACAGAAATAGTGGTTGCAAATATAATTAAACATAAGCCAAACATAGCTAGCTTATCACGCTTAAAGCGGATCCACGTTTGCTTAGTAAGCGATTGCGAAGTAAAATCTATATTTTTTTTCTTTTTAGAAAACACGTAATTAATTTATTTGTTTATCCTTCCAATAGGGCTTTATAAATAGAGAACAAACTCCTATCACCAATGCATATATCCAATATATACACTGAAACGGAATCATCCAACCTAAATACTTCAATCTACCTAAATAATCAGAAGCTAAAAATAGCAACAAAAAATCAAAAACAAACTTTGACAGCACAAAAATCGACAAATAAGGCATAATAACTGATTTATTTATGATTGACATAAAAAAAGCAAGTATTAAAAGATTAGCCATCATTACCATAAAACCAGCGCTTAAATTCAAAAAATTAGAATTATACTTGGCTTTATAAGCCCATCGGATGCGCTGATTAAAGAAATCACTGAAATTGGTTTGAACTTTCGTTTTTACAATTAAGGCTCTGGATAAAACATAATGAATACCTGATGGATACATCTTTTTAATAGCTTCCATTAAAAACACATCTTCTCCAGATGATATATTCAAATGAGATTGATAACCATTAACCGATTCATAAGCTGATTTTTTAAATGCTAAATTAGCCCCATTACACATAAACGGTTTTTGTATGCCAACATAACCAGCTGTAATAGCTGTTAATGCAATGTTTTCAATAATTTGAAACGTTGGCAATAAGCCTGATTCCATTTCAAAATCAATTGGCATCACTAACATTGCTGGTTTATGAATGTCAAAATAATTAGAAATTGTACTTAACCAATTACTAAATCTAAAAACTACATCAGCATCCGTAGTAACAATGATTGAGTCTTTTGCCAACATTATTGCTTTCGCGATATTCTTTTTTTTGCCTTGGTGAACCGACTCTCTAATGACTTGATATTGCAAAGTTGATTTTTCTAACACCATGTTAGCAATGCTATATGTATTATCTTCAGAAGCATCATCGATAATGATCACTTCAAAATGATTAGCCGGAAATTGTTGTTTGATAATTTGTTCCAAACATTTTTCAATGGTATTTGCCTCATTACGTGCCGATAATACGATTGAAATAAATGCAGAATCTAATTTTACCTCAGGAGATGACACTTCTCGTTTTAGTCTGTTAAACCCAATAACAGCAAGGGTTGTAAACAAACCATAAACAATGATGACAACAGCGAATATGTATAACTCAATGAGCATGCTCTGTTCTAAAATTAATTTTTTCTTTTAAAATAATGATATATCCAAGAGCGCTAGGCACTACCACATTTACGATCCATACTAATGTAGATGCAAGTACTACCGTAGCTTCATTATCGGTTACCGAATTAAAAACCAAAATAGCAATAGCGGCTCTAATAGCCGGTTCAATAAAACTAATCATAGGAATAATACTGGTGATTGTAAAATATGCCGCTATACTTAAAAACACCTGAAACGGTAATGATTGAGGAGATAACGCATGATAAATAATATAAAATTGAGTGGTAAAAACAGCATACCTTATAATAGATAATGAGATTAATGTGGTGATTATTTTTTTTGTAAACCGCAAATGATCAGCGTTTCCAATATCTTTAAACCATTTAATAAATTGCAACTTTCGTTGTATATAAGATGCATTAAAAATAGCCCAACAAAAAAACAACACCATGCAAACACCCGCTGTTAAAGCCAAATAAATCACACTCGTTGATTGGCTA
>JANYGR010000412.1 GCA_025359355.1 Bacteroidota bacterium
CTCCAGATGGAGCTGGTAATTATTATTGCTTAGACTTGTCAAGAAGTAATAAAGACACCAGCCCTATTGTTTTTTATCAGCATAATTATAACTACGATAATTTAGAAGATATAGAAACTTGTAATACTAGTTTAGCCGAATGGATTAATGAAGTAATGATTGAAATATTTCTCTTTTCTCTGCGCCTCTGCGGTTCAAAAATTATTTCACCCTTCCTGCTTTCATAAAATATTTTTTAAAATACGGTTCATTCAAATCGCTAATTATCACGCCCTTTTTGGTGGATGCGTGAACAAACTTATTGTTTTGTAAATACACACCTACATGCGAAGCGTTTTTGGAATCAATATTAAAAAATACCAAATCACCTTCTTTTAAATTTGAAACAGAAATTGTTTTTACTTCATCTACTAAAATTTTAGTTGTTGGAGATATTTTTTTTTGATACACACTAGTGTAAAGTATTGATGCAAGCCCCGAACAATCGATGCCCGCTTTATCTTTACCGGCATATTTATAAGGTACACCGTACCATTCATTAATGAATTTATATAATGTTTGATTGGTTATAGCTGATTCGGAAACGCCCAGTTTTTCAGCATATTTCTTTTTTAGGGAAGAAGAAACTGTTTCTTTTTTTGGCTCGGTCTTTTCTGTGCTTAATGTTTGATGGTGTTTACATGATGAAAAATATATAAGTACTAAGCTTACTAAACCATATTTCACAAACACCTTCATACGTTATAAATATAAAGCGGTGTTGTATTTATTTAAGGGTATGAAAAAGAATGTTTTAGACAATATACTGTTTACAGTGTATCAGAAGTCGTAACCTCTTCCTCTTTGTAGTAATGCTTTGAAAACTTAGTAATTAATCGATAAGCTAAATAGGCAAAAATAGGCGCTGCGATGACATCATAACTGTAATGCACATGTTGCACTAAAACCCCAATAGATACAGTGATGGCTGCTACTAAAAAAGTGTATTTTAAAAATTTATGTTCCGTAAAAAAATAAAACAAAAACAACGTAGCTGCATGTCCACTAAAAAATAAATCTTTTAAATGCTCACTACCAGCATAAACCGAATTATTTAAAAATTCATCATGTAAAGGTATATGTTCTGATGGCGGCTCTAATGGCACAAAAAACATGGTAGCTACTCTTAATAAAGTTAAGGAACCATACATTTGTATTAAATGTAAAAATTTGTAGGGCGAATTAAAGGCATAAACCAAACCTACAACTGCAGCAGAATAGGTAATGAAAAAGATAAAATAAGAAACATCTCTTGGTTTTAAGAAATTAAGAATGGGATCGTAAAATGTATGACCTTGTCTGTTTTCTATATAAGCCAAAAACCAAGCAAATCCAATCAAAATAAGCAATAACACAACTAATGAAGTGATAAATCTACTTCTAAAGTGTGTGTTGGTTAAAGCTATTTTCCAGTTATAAAACATTCAATTACAAGTATAAGCTATTTAATGGTCGTTTTTTGTTAAGAGGGTAGTTCAAGTATAATCTCTTATTAACAAAAAAACCTTTTAACTATTCATTAAAAGGTTTTTTATTTTTTTGAAAAAGCACAATTATATGTGCATACTATCTTTTTTTGCTAAAAGAATTTCTTCGGTTTCTTTATGGTCATCATCTGGCACGCAGCAATCTACAGGGCAAACGGCAGCGCATTGAGGTTCGTCATGAAAGCCCGCACATTCAGTACATTTATCAGTAGCAATGTAGTAAACATCCATACTGTATGGCGTTTGAGGGTCGTTAGCATCTACATTTAAACCTGTGTTTTTTCCTGTAAACATTCCTTTTACTTTAGTTCCGTCGGCAAAGCGCCACTCAGCACCGCCTTCATATATAGCATTATTTGGGCACTCAGGTTCGCAAGCACCACAATTAATACACTCGTCTGTTATTTTAATAGCCATTTTTACGTAGTTTTGTTTTCTTAAATTAAAAATAAGAACGCAAATATAGGGAATCTCTATTTAATTAGATTTTTTTGGGCGAACAAAATTTTACAAACGCAGTTTACAATTGTAAATGAGTATTGTAAAATTGAAGTTCAACAACAAAAAAGCAATTTAATAGAGAGGACCATAAGATTAAATTTTATGACAATAAATAACAGACAACAAGCTTTTGTGCAATTAGGCTTGTTTTTAAATAGACATTTTTCTAATACTTGGAATCCAAAGGAAGAGCGTTTTCATAAAGATCTAGCCGCCTTAATTGATGTAGC
>JANYGR010000516.1 GCA_025359355.1 Bacteroidota bacterium
AAATTCCAAATACTAAAGAACTGAAATTCACGTATGGCACAGAATCGGTTGAATCAGCGACTTCAAAATTAAAAGACGGTCCATTTGATTTAATCATTGAAATAAAAAACGACATCATTAATGAAGATGTAACTAAACCTAAACTTTATTTTAAAAAAGAACCAGGCATCACAACACAGCAATACATTTCTAACACATTTGAAAATATTTTATTTGATTACCGCTTACAAGGTGACAGCATAGATATTATTAAAATTGATAAAGCTCGTCGACCTGTGGAGTTAGTAACAAACAAAATATTAGAAAATGGTGATTTAAAAAAAACAAGTTCAGAAACAAATATGATAGTGGGCTTTTCCTTAGCTATTGCAATATATTTGATGATATTTTTATACGGTGCGCAAGTAATGCGAGGTGTCATTGAAGAAAAAACAAATCGCATTGTAGAAATCATTGTGTCCTCTGTAAAACCTTTTCAGCTTATGCTAGGAAAAATTATTGGTATTGCATTAGTTGGTTTAACCCAATTTTTATTGTGGATAATATTAACGTTAACGATTAGCACAGCTGTTAATGCAATTATTTTGAAAGATCAAATTGCCGATAAAAACAAACGAAATGAACAAATTACCAAAGTAAAGAAAAATGATATCACTGCTGGAATATCAAAAATGGAAAAGGTTAAAACACCTAACGAAGCCCTCGATTTTTTAAATAGTTTGGATAAAATAGATAAAACACATTTAATACTTTGTTTTGCATTTTATTTTTTAGTGGGTTATTTATTGTATGCTGCTATGTTTGCCGCCATAGGCTCAGCAGTTGATAACGAAGCTGATACGCAACAATTTATGATACCTGTTACCGCACCATTGATTGTTAGTTTTGCGATTGCTCAAGGCATTGCATCAGACCCAGACAGTGGCCTAGCACAATTCTTTTCTATTTTCCCTCTCACCTCTCCTATTGTGATGATGGTACGTTTACCATTTGGCGTACCCGCTTGGGAAATAGCATTATCAATGACGATATTAGTTTTTGGTTTTTTATTTTTCACTTGGCTTGCCGGTAAAATATATCGTACAGGTATTTTAATGTATGGAAAAAAGGCAAGCTGGAAAGAACTTGGTAAATGGCTATTCTACAAAGCTTAATCATTAATAAAAAATGTTTGCGATTATAGATATAGAAACCTGCGGAGGAAAATATCAGTTTCCTCATGGTAGAATTACAGAAATTTGTATCATTATTCACGATGGCTTACAGGTAACTGAAAAATTTACCTCACTCATTAATCCCGAATGTTATATTTCGCCTTTCTATACAAACCTTACAGGCATTACAAATGCGATGGTTGCTCAAGCACCTAAGTTCCATGATATTGCTCCTAAAATCATTGAACTCACTCATAATCGTACATTTGTGGCTCATAACGTAAGCTTTGATTATAATTTTATACGAGATGAATTTGCCTCTTTGGGTTACGAGTTCAAACGCGAAAAATTATGTACGGTGCAAATGAGTAGAAAATTAATTCCTGGTAAACCAACTTATAGTTTAGGGAAATTGTGTGCATCCCTTAATATCCCTAATAATGCGAGACATCGTGCAGAAGGAGATGCCGTAGCCACGGCGCATTTATTTAATCTGCTATTACAAATCAAAGGGCAAAAGAAATAATACTCAATTAGAGAAAGCCATATGAAAACATTACAAATATTAGCAACTATAATTTCATTAAGTCTAGTAGCTTGTAATTCAAAAAATAACAAAAGCTCTGGAAAAGAGAAATCAGATACAATTTCGAAAACTCTAAAAACACAAGAAGGATTCGAACTACAGCAAGTTAATGACAGTTTAAAAGCAGAAAAAACATTAAAATCTATCATAGATACTTTAAGTAAAAGTAAGGACTCTTATAAATACCATTCTGACACATTAGAAATTAATTATGGCTACATTTTCTCTAAAACAATCAAACACTTATTTGTAAAGCAAAATTTTCAAACAACAAACTCTATTAACATCTTAAAATTAGAGAATGGGGAATTTATTACTGTTCACAAACAAACTGAATGGTCAATGATATATATTAATGACTCAATAAGAGATGTTAATGGGGATGGAAAACATGATTATTTATATCATTGGTATCCTATATCAGGCTGTTGTTCTCGTGATATTTATGATGTTTTCTTACAGAAAACAAATGGAGATTTTACTGAAAAAATTAAATTTATTAATCCAACGTTTTCTTCAAATGAAAAAATAATTAGGGGTTTGTGCTATGGACACGGATCTCCACTTTATAAATATAAATGGAACAAATTTTCTGTTGATACAATCGAATTCATATATTTTCCAGACAGTACAAATGGGAATAAATATATTCGTAGAAAACATAATAACGAAACAGAAACAGGTCAAATATTAAAAGACCTTCCTTTAGAATACAAAAAGATTGGTTATAGTTTCGAATCTCAAGAATAACAGCAATAACTAATTTAGACACATAAAAAAACCGCAGAATATATTTCTGCGGTTTTTTTTAATGTAAATATTGATTAGTAAAATAATTATTTCTCCAAAGCCTCTTTCACCAATTGATTTGCCATTTTAGGATCTGCTTTTCCTTTTCCTAGCTTCATCACTTCGCCAACAAATAATCCTAATAAATTAGTTTTACCATTTTTATATTCGGTAATTTTTTCTGGATACTTCGCTAATGCTTGATCCACTAGCTCTTGTAAAGCGCCAGTATCATTACTTTGTATAATATCTAAACGTTGTGCAATACTTAACGGAGCTTCTGTTGGATTCAACGTCAATTCAGGAAATAATTTTTGTGTAGCTGCTGCATTACTTATTTTTCCTTCATCAATTAAAGCAATTAAATCTGCAATCGTTTTTGGTTTTATTTTAAACTGTTCGATGGTAAATGCATTTTCATTCAAATAAGATTTAATGCTTCCCATCATCCAATTAGCTGCGGCTTTATAATTTTTAGTGAATGATACTAACTCATTAAAATACAAAGCAAGTCCTTTAAGGTCTGTTAAATTGTATGCGTCATATTCTGATAAGCCAAATTCTTTCGTAAACTTATTAAACAAATCACTTGGTAATTCAGGCATTTGGGCCTTTACAGAATTTATATATTCTTGAGTTACATATACAGGTTGCAAATCTGGTTCTGGAAAATAACGGTAATCATTCGCGTTTTCTTTACTTCTTAGCGCAAACGTAGAACCATCTGTCGCATTAAAACTACGCGTTTCTCCTGCAATTTCTTCTCCTGATTCTAATAAATCTATTTGACGTTTAATAAGTTTACGAAAGAATTT
>JANYGR010000546.1 GCA_025359355.1 Bacteroidota bacterium
TAATTCTGGAAAAGGATTATTTACCACAACACCTATTAAAAAAGGAACTCGCGTTATTGAGTACTTAGGAGAAATTATTGATTGGAAAGAATACGAGCGACGCGTTGAACGTGACGAAGACGGTTACTTATTTTTCATCAACAAAAAAACATGCATCGATGCTTGGAATACACCTCAACATAAAGCGCGTTTTGCTAATGATGCTGCTGGTTTAGGAAGAGTAAAAGGGTTAAAAAATAACTGCGTTTACGAAACAGAAGGTAACAGATGTTTCATTGTTAGCACTAAAGATATTGCTGTAGGCGAAGAAATTTTTGTAAGCTACACAAAGGAATATTGGGATTGCGTGAAATACAATATCAGCATTGGTAGAGGTCGTAAATAGAGCCCCTCCAACCTCCCCGAAGGGGAGACTTTAAAAATATCGTTATACTTAAAAACAAAAGTTTATGAAAATTTTAATTACAGGTTCTAATGGTTTATTAGGACAAAAATTAGTTTATAAACTAAAAGACAAAACGGACGTTCTGTGTATTGCTACTGCCCGTGGCGCTAATCGTTTAGTAAACACTAGTGGTTACGAATATGCTGAATTAGACATTACTAATTTTGATAACGTATCTTCTGTATTCACTCATTTTATGCCTGATGTAATTATCAATACGGCTGCTATGACTAATGTAGATGCCTGCGAAACCGATAAAGAAAATTGTTGGTTAATGAATACTACATCTGTGCAACATCAAGTAACTGTTTTAGAAACCTTATCAAAACAGCATCCAAACTACAAACCACAGTTCATTCATCTTTCTACCGATTTTATTTTTGATGGAACACATGGTCCTTTAGATGAAAATGAAAAACCAAATCCATTAAGTTACTATGCAGAAAGTAAATTAGCTGCTGAAAAAATTGTGCAAGCATCTACGCTTCATTGGGCTATGGCTCGCACGGTGCTTGTTTACGGCATTGTAGATAATATGAGCCGAAGCAATATTGTGTTATGGGTAAAACAAAATTTAGAACAAGGAAAAATAATTAATGTAGTTGACGATCAATTTAGAACACCAACACTTGCTGAAGATTTAGCAGATGGTTGTATCTTAATTGCTGAGAAAAAAGCCCAAGGCATTTATAATATTTCTGGGAAAGATTTTTTAAGTATTTTAGAATTAGCACATTTAGTAGCTGATTATTATAAATTAGATAAAAGCTTAATTAAACCATCTAAATCAATAGACATTAAGCAGCCTGCCAAACGTCCACCAATTACAGGCTTCATCATTGATAAGGCTAAAAAAGAATTAGGTTATAACCCTCATAGCTTTACAGAAGGCATACAATTTTTGGAGGAGCAGTTGAAGAAGATGGGTGCTTAAAAACGACTCATTCGACAAAACAGTAGAATTCTTTTTTTATTTTCTTTTGCTTGACCAAAAGAAACAAAAATCAAGAACAAACGCCAACTCCAATTCTTTTCTCGCTCAAAGGCCTTCGCAATGCCACCGAAAAAATTGTAGTTCAAACCGTTCGTCCACACCTACCGCACACTTACCAATGTATGTACTAATTTACATAACTAATCAAAATATTTTAGGTATACTAAAAATTTATCGATAAAAAACAATTTCAATTTAAATACTGTTTTGTCACATACAGCGAATAAAACAGATTATGTTTTAAGAAAATGTCGAATAAAACAAGAGCGTAGGGCTGTCAAAAATGCGGGCAGAGTGGCGGTGAAACGAGAATTCAAGATTTTAGTGTAGCGATAGCGAAACGTGAAAATCGTAGAATTCCGTGAGGAGCGTAGCGCATATTTTTGACTAGATTTTTTGTTTCTTTTTCATCTATGGAAAAAGATAGAAAGAAAAACAGTTCGTTAAATATTTACTAAAGACATATTTTCAATTAGAAAAAATACTCTACCACTTACACTTACAGCTTGGCGAAAAATAAACCGTTGCTTTTGGCAACATATCTTTAACGCGTTTTTGTAAATCATCGCTCATTAATATATTACGAAGATCCATCACGTTCAAAGCCTTAAGAT
>JANYGR010000548.1 GCA_025359355.1 Bacteroidota bacterium
AATTTTTCATTAAACTCATTTCAGTTAGGTGTTAATTTTTATTTTGGAAAAAATAAAGAAGAAGTTAAATAATTTTGCTACTATTTATCTGAAAAATTAGATACATTCAGTTTGCTTGCAAATAATTTGATTTCTTTGCAAATGATTGTAATTCGGGAATAACATAAATTTTGTATTTTTTTAATGAGATGTATTTAGGAACTTGGCAATAAAAACTTTTAGGCATAAAAAAAGGCTACAGTGCACATCCCCGCAGAAAGCACCGTAGCCATATTTTTTTGGTTTAAACTAAAGAAAACCTATGATAAAGAACGTAGTGTAAAATTAACACCTAACTCGTTCAAAAAATACAGCAAACTAATAAGTGGTAGGATTTATTTGATAAGTGGTCGGTTTTTACGGTTTAGTGTTTTTTGCAAAAGCTTTGATGTCTTCCCGCGTTTACTGTTAGCATCTGTTTTTATTTTATCACTACAAAAATTTGCCCAATTATACTATCTGCATTAGTACCTTTAATAAACTCTACTTGAACAGTGTCTCCAACTTTACAGCGTACACGGTCACAGCAGGGTTCCCAACCGTTGCCTTGCTCTGTATAATTGTAAACATGATTATTAATAAAAAGACGACTACGAAACCAACTGTTATTTCCAGAATACTGTATATAGTCTGATTTAGGCTGTATGTTTAAATATCTCCAGGAAGGGTGTTTATGGGTCCAATAAAAAAGAAAACCAAAAAACTTTGTTTCAGATCGTTTGTTTGTCCAGATATTAAAAAGCGCTTTATAGTTTTTAAGAGAGTCTCCTTTTGTTTGAATAAACAATGTATCAGTTATAAATAGTTTTTCCTTTTTGGAGCCCTCGATTGTAGATTCGTTAAACGAAGTCCAGTATATAAATTTGCCGTCTAAAACAAGCCAACTGAATGCTACATAGGCAGTCGTCAAGATGATTGTGATGATTAATATTTTTATGGAAGTCTTGATAGTTTTGTTTGTTAAAATTGCGACTAACTTACTCATAAAACTACTTTTATTAGGCTTATCCAACACATATTTGCGGATAAGCCTAATTACTAATTCATATAGCCTTCAATACTTGTATCAAAAGAATGCTTGTATTCGCTAATTAAACCGTAGTTTGTATTATCAACTACAACTGCTTTGCCTTTCACAACGCCAAGTTTAGTAAAGGTTATATTTTGGTTGTTTAATTCTGTTTCAATAGCAGATGTGTTATTAGATGAAACACTAACAATAACGCGGCTTTGAGCTTCTCCAAATAAGAAAGCATCTTTACGAATAGAAGCATCTGTTGTAATTTCAAAACCTAAATTATTTACCATCGCACTTTCTAATAAATTCATAAATACACCACCATCACTCACATCATGAGCCGATACTATAGATTTATTTTTTATTAAAGCAATAATACTCGCTTGTACTTTATATTCAGTATCTAAATCAAAAAAGGGTGCAGGCGTATTTTTCACCTTATGGTAACTATACAAATATTCAGAAGATGAGATGTCGTTTTTGCTGTCACCAATTAAATAAATCACGTCACCTTCGTTTTTAAAATCCAATGTTGTTTGACTATTTTTATCTGCTAAAATGCCTATCATTCCAATGGTTGGCGTAGGAAACACAGGCCCTTCGTAGCTCGATTGATTATAGAAACTTACGTTGCCGCCAGTAACAGGCGTTTCAAATTTTAAACAGGCTTTGCTCATTCCTTTGATAGAACCAACAAATTGCCAATACACTTCTGGGTTATAAGGATTACCAAAATTTAAACAGTTAGTTACGGCGCTCGGAATGCCACCACTACAAACAATATTACGAGCTGCCTCGCTCACGGCTATTGCGCAACCAACCTCAGGATCAGCGTTTACATAACGAGCGTTGCAATCAACCGTCATTGCTAAGGCTTTTTTAGTTCCTTTTACATTTACGATGGCTGCATCACTTGGTTTATTGGTGCTCATGTTAATGCCACCAACCATGCTATCGTATTGATTATAAATCCAACGCTTGCTAGCTAAGTTTGGTAACTTCGCTAAAAATTGCATCACTGGTTTTAAATCTTTTGGTTCTTCTACTGAAGAAATATTGAATTTTTTTGATTCTGCATAATAAGCAGGTTCTTTGTAATCGCGCTTGTATATTGGTGCTCCGCCGCCTAATACTAAAACATCTGCAGGAACATCAGCAACTAATTCATCGTGCATATAATATTTTAAACGATCGCCTGCAGTTACTTCGCCAATTTGTTCGCAATTCAAATCCCATTTATCAAACACCGCTTGCACTAAAGCTTCTTTACCTTTTTCTACAACAACCAACATGCGCTCTTGTGATTCGGATAATAAAATTTCAAAGGGATGCATGCCTGCTTGACGAGTAGGAACTTTGTGTAACCAAATGTTCATACCGTGTTCGCCTTTGGCACTCATTTCGGAAGTTGAGCATGTAATACCTGCAGCTCCCATATCTTGCATACCAATAACAGCGCCCGTTTTAATGACTTCTAACGTTGCTTCTAATAATAATTTTTCTTGGAACGGATCTCCAACTTGTACAGAAGGTAAATCTTTTGCTGAATCTTCTGTTAAGTCTTTACTTGCAAAAGCAGCACCTGCAATACCATCTTTACCTGTTGATGAACCTACAATAAATACAGGGTTTCCTACACCATAAGATGTAGCGCTTACTGTTTCGCCTTCTTTAACGATGCCTACACTCATGGCATTTACCAAAGGATTCACATTATAGCATTCATCAAAAAACACTTCGCCACCAACAGTAGGAATGCCAAAAGCATTGCCATAATCGCCAATACCTTTAACCACGCCCTTTACAAGCCATTGTGTTTTTTGAGAATTAATATCCCCAAAACGTAAGGAGTTTAATTGAGCAATTGGACGGGCGCCCATTGTAAAAATATCGCGATTGATGCCACCAACGCCAGTTGCAGCGCCTTGGTATGGCTCTAATGCACTTGGGTGATTGTGTGATTCTATTTTAAAGCAACAGCCTAATCCATCTCCAATGTCAACTAATCCGGCGTTTTCTTCACCAGCTTTTGCTAACATGTGCGGACCATCTTTTGGTAATGTTTTTAACCAAGTGATGGAATTTTTATATGAACAATGCTCGCTCCACATCACTGAAAAAATAGATACTTCAGTGAAATTAGGCGTACGACCTAAAATTTCTTTGATTCGATCGTATTCTTCAGATAAAAGACCTAAGTTTTTTGCATCTTCTACAGAAGCTAATTGTGCGGAGTATTTAATGGTTGCCATAATAAGTAATTGCTAATTATAATTAGGCAATAAAGATACAGAAATACTAAAAAGGAGAGGGATTTGTTAATGAGTTTTAATAAATTTTATTGTCATAAAATAAAACTCTTGATGTGATTATTAAGCCTTTTTTTCAATAGCAGATTTAATATCATCTATGGAAACCGGTTTAATGCAAAAGTCGAGCATATTCGTTTTTTCTGCTCTCTGTTTTGTTGCCGGTTCAGAATTACCAGTTAAGTATATAACTTTAACAGGAGAAAAGAGTTGTATTTGTTCCATGACGTCTATCCCATCCATTTCACCTTCAATACGAATATCCATTAAAATGATATCTGGATTATGTTTTTTCACTGCTGCGATAGCATCTAAGCCATTTCTAACAGATTGTACAACTTGGTGACCTAATGTTTCAACATAATGCTTGTTAACCATTGATAATATCATATCATCTTCAACTATAAGTATTTTTTTAACCATAGATTATTGTTTAAGAGTTGGAAATTCGAATTCAAATACTATTTTGTTGCTAATTGTTTTATAACTAAAATTACCATTTAATTGCATACAAAACGACTCAATTAAATTAAAACCTAATGTTTTTGTTTTAGTATCTTTATTAGTTTCAAAGCCAGGTCCGTCATCTTCATATTTTAAGGTGTAATGATTACCTTCTTCATTAAGCGACAGCCAAATGTTTCCTGCATCTTTCTTAGAGAAAGCGTGTTTATAGGAGTTTGTTATCAATTCATTTAATAATAATCCGAAAGGCATTGCTCGTTCCATTTCTAAATTTATTTTCTCAATGTTGCTATGGATATTTATT
>JANYGR010000549.1 GCA_025359355.1 Bacteroidota bacterium
CACCTTTCAAAAAAATAGAAATTGGTACTGGTCGTAAATTGAAAGACGGAAAAGATATTGCTATTTTATCGTTAGGGCATCCTGGAAACTTTGCAGCTACAGCTATTAAGGCTTTAGAAGAAGATGGTGTTTCGCCAGCGCATTACGATTTACGTTTTGCGAAACCTTTGGATGAGACAATGTTACATGAAGTATTTACACGTTATAAAAAAATAATTACCATCGAAGATGGAACCATCGTTGGCGGTGTAGGTTCTGCTATTTTAGAATTTATGTCGGATCACGGTTATACCGCTCAGGTAAAGCGTTTGGGGATGCCTGATAAATTTATTGAACATGGCGAACCAAACGAATTATATACAGAGTGTGGTTTTTCTGCCAAACAAATTGCAGTTGAAGTACTAGAACTTCTAAAAGAAAAGAAAGAAGTAAAAGTAGGTTAGTAAAAAAATAAAAACGCTTATCAGGTTTTGAAACCTTGATGTTCCAAATTGGAATATCAAGTTGAGAATAGAGTATTATAATCAACAATCAATCTCACAGACTATTTTCTTAATCTCATAGGCAAAATAAGGCTTTTACAATCTAAGATTTAGGTATATGTTTAGATTTGTAATTAGTAAAAATATTGGGTTTAGAATGAAATTAAAAAACATCTTATTTTTTGTATCATTTACTTTTGTGTATTACTCTTATTCTCAAAATAAGGTATTTACAAAAGAAGACACCTTGTTAGGAAGTAATAGTGTTTACAGGGTATGGTGGGATGTTCAGCATTATATTGTTTCTGTAAAACCAGATTTTGCAACTAAAACTATTTCAGGTAATACTATTATTGATTATAAAATATTGACGGATAGTTTGCCATTTACGATGCAACTTGATTTGCAGGAGCCATTAATCATTGATAGTTTATTTTTGGATAATACTAAACATACTCATTATCAGAAAGAGCAAAACCGTTATATGCTTGCTTTACCAATTCAAAACAAAGAAAGTAAACACTGTATTCAGGCCTATTATCACGGAAGTCCTAAAATTGCTGTTAATCCGCCTTGGGATGGCGGTTGGGTTTGGAAAAAAGATTCGTTAGGAAATCCATGGATGAGCGTGGCTTGTCAAGGTGATGGCGCTAGCATCTGGTTTCCATGTAAAGATATACAGCGTGACGAACCAGACCAAGGAGCAACACTTATTATAACGGTTCCCGATACATTGGTAGGAATTGGAAACGGTAAACTTATTAGCAAAGAGCCTAACGGAAGAGGTTTAATGACTTATACATGGAGAGTTACAAATCCTATCAATAGCTATGATATTATTCCTTACATAGGAAAATACACAGAAATAAAGGATTCTGTTATTGGAAAAAAAGGGTTACTTCAAACCAATTATTGGGTATTAAATTACCATGTTAAACAAGCGAAACAACATGTAAAACCCAATGTAATTAAAACCATTAAGTGTTTAGAATATTGGTTTGGGCCTTATCCATTTTATGAAGACTCCTATAAAATTGTAGAAGCACCATATTTAGGTATGGAGCATCAAAGCAATGTGGCTTATGGCAATTTTTATTTGAATGGTTATTTAGGCAAAGATTTATCAAATACAGGCTGGGGCTTAAAATGGGACTTTATAGTTGTGCATGAAACAGCACACGAATGGTTTGGAAATAGTGTTACAGCAACTGATGTAGCGGATAATTGGATACACGAAGGTTTAGCATCTTATGCCGAAGTATTATTTACTGAATGTGAATTTGGGAAAGAAGCTGGTAATGATTATTGTGAAGGCGTCAGAAAATCGATTGATAATGATATTCCAGTAATTGGATCTTATGGCGTAAAAAACGAAGGCAGTAGCGATATGTATAATAAGGGAAGTAATGTGATACACATGATTCGACAAATGATGGGTAACGACGAGCAGTTTATGGCTTTATTAAGAGATCTTTCAAAAACGTTTTATCATCAAACAGTTACAACTAAAGCCTTTGAAGCATTTATCAGTTTGAAAATAGGTAAGGATTTATCTTCTTTTTTTAATCAATATTTGCGCACCATTCAAATTCCTGATTTAGAATATAAAATTTCTAAAAACAAAGTACAATACCGTTATGCCAATTGTATCAATGATTTTGTGATGCCTATTCAAATAAAGGCAGATGAGGAATATGTTATTTCTCCCACAACAGAGTGGCAAAATTTAGTATTATCAAAAACGGTTAAAAACATTTCATTAAATAGAAATGTATATGTGAATTTAATTCGTAAAAAATAACACTAAAAGTTACTGATTTTATAGTTGTTGGGTTTATAGCCATTTCCGTTAATATCATAGGCAAAATAAGGCTTTTACAATCGGAAATTCAGTCTTATATTTGCACCTTAATACAACACGCTCATGTCTGATTTAAAATATAATTTACGTGGTGTTTCTGCTTCTAAGGAAGATGTGCATCAAGCGATTTCCAATATTGATAAAGGATTATTTCCTCAAGCCTTTTGCAAAATTGTTCCTGATTATTTAACAGGTAGTGATGAGCACTGTATTATTATGCATGCAGATGGCGCTGGTACTAAATCTTCTTTAGCGTATACCTATTGGAAAGAAACAGGCGATTTAAACGTTTGGAAAGGCATTGCGCAAGATGCAGTGATTATGAATATTGATGATTTAATTTGCGTTGGTGCTACCAATCATATTTTATTATCATCAACCATTGGTCGTAATAAAGGTTTAATTACAGGAGAAGTTATTTCGGCAATTATTAATGGCACCGAAGAAGTGCTACAAAACTTACGCGATAACGGGATTGATATTCGCTCTACAGGCGGCGAAACTGCGGATGTGGGCGACTTAGTGCGAACCTTAATTGTTGATAGCACTGTTATTTGTCGGATGAAAAAAACAGAGGTTATTTCTAATCATAACATTCAACCGGGTAATGTGATTGTTGGTTTGGCTTCTTACGGAAAAGCAACTTATGAAACCGAATACAATGGCGGCATGGGAAGCAATGGCTTAACAAGTGCTCGTCATGATGTATTCAGTAAGGCCATTGCAGAAAAATATCCTGAATCTTATGATACGAATTTACCAAAAGAAGTAACTTATTGCGGACAAATGAACTTGACCGATTTAATAGATGTTTCTTATACAGATGCAAATGGAAAAATAATTCATGAAAAAGTAACTGCTGGAAAATTAGTATTATCACCAACACGTACATACGCGCCTGTTGTAAAAAAACTAATTGAAGTGTTAGGAAATAAAATCAATGGCATGGTGCATTGCAGTGGTGGCGCACAAACTAAGGTGTTGCATTTTGTAAACGATGTGCATATTATTAAAAATAATATGCTACCAGTTCCTCCATTATTCAAATTAATTCATGAGCAAAGTAAAACCGATTATAAAGAAATGTATAAAGTCTTTAATATGGGGCATCGCTTAGAAGTGTATTTATCGGAAGAGCATGCGCAAGAAGTAATTGCTATTGCGAAATCATTTAATATTGATGCGCAAATTATTGGCAGAGTAGAAAAACATACTGGGAAAAAAGTAACCATCGAATCAGAGTTTGGAAAGTTTGAATATTAATTCAACGAACGATGAACAGAATTTCAATCATATTTCTTTTAGTAATCTTTACTTTGGGTTGTACTAAAAAAACGCTTGTATCAGTTGATGCCACTGTAACTATTACCAAGGCCGTCGACTCATTACCTGCTCAGATTTATGTTGAATATTATGATGTTACAAATGGTACAGTAAATCAAACTGTTTATTCAAATTGGACTATTCAGCGCAATCTTCATTCCGACCAATATGCAACGTTAAAAGCAACAGCGATGAGTAATGTAAAAACAATATCCATTCAACTTGCAGGCAGAGGAACGACAGTTTCTAATAATTGTAATGGTTCTAATTGTACCATTGATATTAGAAAAAATATGTATGAGTAATATTACTCTCCAAAATTTATTTCTTAAAATACTTTATCACGATGCCAGCTTCAAAATTTCGCAGTGGCATAGGGCGATTGGAAACAACGGTATAATTTTTATTAAACAGATTATTAATACTTCCGAAAAACTCGATACTCATTTTTTTAACAACATAATTATATGATGCTTTGATGTTCGCAGTATAATAGGGTGTTAGCCAAGATGAATTATCTGTTGTGGTAAATCGATAGCCAGTATACGTTTGATTAAATAAGAGACTCGCTTTTTTATAAGTGATATAAATACCTGCCTGTCCTGCATAACGAGGCGTATAAATTAATTGTCGTCCAATTGAATTATCATTTTCACTTTTATTCGCTTGATTTGTTGCTAAAACGTATGATGTATTGACAATTAATTTAATCAACGCTTCTTTGTGATGGTAGGTTAATTCTGTTTTTGTTTCTGTACCTCTGCTGTATACTTGAGCAATATTTTGTGGAGTCCAATAATTATTTATGCTTGGTAACCAAATGATCCAATTGATAGTATGTCTATTAAAATAAGTTCCTTCAAACAAAAACGACATCTTTTTTTTCTGCAATTTGAATTCTAAACCTCCATCAAATTCGTATGCTTGTTCTGGCTTTAAATTAGGGTTTCCGCCAGGATTCCAATATAAATCATTTAAAGTTGGCTGTCTAAAAGACGTATTTGCATTTACTTTAGCAGCAAGGTATTTATGTATTTGATAGTGAAACCCAGTGTTTCCGGTAAAAGGAATCGTAGTTAAATTTGTAAATTCTTTACGAATGGAAATATTATAATTTAATTTGGATTGAAAGACTTGTAATTTATAGGCAGCAAAAAAAGCTAATTTATTTAATGTATGAATTGCATCATACGTTATCGCATCTGATTTATAAGACGTTGCGTTAGCGCCAATATGAAAAGTGTGATGCTTTAATGTATAGGTATTGTCACTCTCTAAAATAACAGTGTTTACAGTACTTTTGGAGTATATGTTAGCTAGGGTATCTGTGTAATTTAAGTCGTCTTTAAAATAAGCAAAACGAATAATTGATTTTAAATTTCGCTGATGATAATTCCAATCCGCATTTATTTTTAAGTTTTCATCGTCTTGGCTTTGTTTGCTAATAGTATTAGTATACGAAGGTAAATTGCGATGCGTAGCGTTATACCACAAACGCACATTCATGGTTTGATTGGGAGTTACTAAAAAGGAAAGCTCTTGTAATAAGCCTTTAGTCAAGTAATCAGCATGAGTGACTTGTTTATGAGGATTTACTTTATCAGTTGTATCATTATACCTGTAATTGTTTAGAGAACTTGTATAATAGATGCGTGTATTTGAACTTATTCTTTTATAACTCAATTGAATAGCCGTAGCTAATTTTTTTGTATCAAAACTTCCGCCGCTTACTTGTAACGTTGTGACAAATCCTTTATTAAAGGCATTTGTATTTCGTAATTGTATACTGCCTCCCATGGCGCCGCTACCATTTAAGGTACTGCCTCCACCATACTCTAATGAAATATTTTGGAAAAGCATCGTGGGAATAAGGCTCAAATCGGTTTGTCCTAACATCGGATTTTGTATATTCAATCCGTTCCATAATACGGCTGTTTGACTGGCATTTCCACCACGAATGCTTGTTGTGGCAATGTTGCCATTACCATAAGATTTTATATGTATAGCAGATTGATTCGATAATAAATCTGCTAACGACGTAGTTGAATAACGTTCTAAAATTAAACTATCAATTGTTGTCGTTTTTTTAGAAGCTTGTAAAATTTGTTGCTTTGTCTCTGTAATGGTAACCTCCATTAACTGTTGAGTCAAAGAATCTTTGTGTTGAGCATGAACAAAGTTAATACA
>JANYGR010000552.1 GCA_025359355.1 Bacteroidota bacterium
AAATACCTATCAAACGAAAATTGTTCCTGATTTTGGCGCAGGTTTATATGTGCATAACGATAAATTTTATTTCGGAATTAGTGCGCCGCAATTATACCAAAGCCCTATTAAGCTTTACGACGGCGGTGATAATAAGGGAACATTAGTAACACACTTTTTGGTAAATGGAGCCTATAAATTTAAGATAAACGATAATTTTAAAATAGAACCTTCGTTCTTATTAAAATATGCGAGTCCAGCACCAATGAAAATAGATGTTGGCGCAAGAGTTATTTATAAAGAACAATTTTGGTTAGGAGGTGGCTATAGACATAATGATGCCTTTACAGCTTTGGTTGGTTTTATGTATAAAAATTATTTAATGATAGGCTATTCTTATGACATCACAACTACTAATCTTAAAAAATATTCAACTGGTACCCATGAGTTAATGCTCGGACTTCGATTCTCGAAGCAACAAGCGAAACACTGGCCGGATGATGATGCAACAAAATAAAAACCAATTAATAAACCACTAAACATTTTAAAATTAATATATGAAGTTTCATAAAGAAGGAATTGCTACGTTACTTGTTACTATTTTATTCAGTACTATTATTATTTCAATCGCTCATTTTGTATTCCCTACATTTGCTATTGCTCATTGGTTTGCCTACTTACTTTCTGCTTTTTTATTAGTAGTTGTTATTCAGTTTTTCCGACATCCAACACGTGTTCACACTATTAATCCTAATGCGATTATAGCTCCTGCTGATGGTGAAGTAGTGGTTATAGAAGAGACAGAAGAAACAGAATATTTTAAAGATAAACGCATACAGGTTTCTATTTTTATGTCGCCTATTAATGTGCATGTAAACCGTTATCCAATTGCGGGAGAAGTAACCTATGCTAAATACCACGCCGGTAAATTTTTAGTTGCCTCTTTACCAAAAGCAAGCACAGAGAATGAACGCACGAGTATTGTTGTAAAACATGCGACTAATGGAAAATCTATTTTATTCAGGCAAGTAGCTGGGGCTTTAGCACGACGTATTGTGATGTATAGCAAACAAGGCGATATCGCTACTCAGTGTGGCGAAATGGGCTTTATTAAATTTGGTTCTCGTGTAGATTTATATTTACCATTAGACGCTAAATTAAAAGTGAAAATTGGTGATGTCTGCGTTGGCTCTCAAACAGTGATCGCTGAGTTTTAGAAGTTAAAAAAATAAAATTGAGTTAGATTTAAAATAATGATAGGCTAAAATCTGATACATAGTATTAACTTTGTAAACTATGCGTATCATATTTATTTACATATTCTTTAGTGCTTTTTTATTTAATGCTTGCTCCTCCAATGAGGAAGATGTTAAGATTCCTTCAGATGTATTGTCAGAAGAACAGTTTATCAAAGTGCTTACAGATTGTTATTTGGCGGAGGGTGCAGCAGGAATTAATGTTAAAAATGTAACTGGACAAAAATTTGATTCGGCTTATATATTCAATCCGTTAAAAGACAATCAAATTTCTAAACCATTATTTGATTCTTCTATTTCATTCTACACCAAACACCCTAAATTATTAAAAATAATTTACGAGAAAATATTAGACAGATTGAGCCAAATACAGGCAAATGGAAAGATTGATACTTTAGATTCGGTTACTGTAAATAAATAATGGTGTAGATTAATGCAAGATATACTAAATCATATCAAAGAACTAGCGAGCAAACATGCTGAAGAAGTTATCGCTATTCGTAGACATATTCATCAGTTTCCGGAATTATCATTTGAGGAAATAAACACCTCCGCTTATGTTTGCACTATTTTAGATAAGTATCATATCGCATATACTAAAGGTGTTGTTAAAACTGGTATTGTGGCCATTATTGAAGGGGATAATCCAACAAAAAAAACAATACTATTACGCGCAGATTTAGATGCTTTACCCATTGAAGAAAAAAACGAGGTGAGCTATAAATCTCAACATAATGGTGTAATGCATGCTTGCGGACATGATGCGCATACGGCTTCTGTTTTAGGAACGGCAATTATATTACAACAATTAAAAAACGAATTTGAAGGAACGGTTAAAATTATATTTCAACCTGGTGAAGAAGTATTACCAGGAGGCGCATCATTAATGATAAAAGAAGGTGTGCTTCAAAATCCTAAAGTAGACGTGGCTTTTGGGCAACATGTGTTTCCAAGTATGGAAGTTGGTAAAGTTGGTTTTAGAAAAGGGATGTACATGGCAAGTACCGATGAGTTACATATTACGATTCATGGTAAGGGTGGACACGCAGCTATGGCAGGCGAATACAAGAATCCACTTATGGTAGTTGCACATATTATAACAGAAATAGAAAAGCAATTTCCATTTACAATTGATCATGATGGCGTTGCTAGAAATACAGAAAATAATATCCCCACCGTGATTGCTTTTGGAAAAGTAGAGGCGAAGGGCGCTACTAATGTGATTCCTGAAAGTGCTTATTTGGCGGGTACTTTCAGAACAATGGATGAGAAGTGGAGAGTTGCTGTTAAAGAAAAAATGACGCATATTATTGAAACTATTTGCAAAACATATCAGGTAACAGCAACCATTGATATTATAAATGGTTATCCGTTTTTAATGAATGATGAAGTTGTGACCGAACAAGCGAAGCAATCTGCTATCTTATATTTAGGAAAAGAAAATGTGGAAGATTTACCATTACGCATGACGGCAGAAGATTTTTCATATATTACACAAGAAGTTCCAAGTTGTTTTTATCGCTTAGGTACTGCTAATAAAGCGCAAGGCATTACATCAGGTGTGCATACAGCTACATTTAATATAGATGAGCGTGCTCTTGAAATTGCCAGCGGATTGATGGCTTGGATGGTTGTGAGTAATAAGAGTTTATAAATTAAGTTTATATTATTTTAATTTTTTTTAAACTCTCAATAAGTTCATTTCTCTTTATGAATAACACTATTCTAGATACAATAAACATAATTACAATTAATAATGGATAAATCATTAGTATAATATTTAAATCTTTATTTATATTAAACTGAAATATTAAAGAAGATAAAAGTACGCTAATGCTTACGAATGCTAACATAAATGACAGAACTATTAAATATTTGATAGTTCTGTCATATGAAGATGTTAATTCTATTTTACTATCAGTTATAGTTAAAGTTGCAATTTGAATTATACTATTTGATCTCCCCTCTAATAAAACAGTTGTATAATTACCGTCATGTAATTTGAAATTATTTGACTTATTTATTAAAATATTTTTAATAAATAAGTCTTTAGAGTTTATTTTATTCTGAAAGGTATCTTTAATTGTAAAAAGTGAAGGCACTGTTTTTCGTTAATTTATAAGTTGATATTTAATAATTTTCTTTTTTACAACTCTATCAAGTTATACGTTTTATCCAATTTAATACC
>JANYGR010000017.1 GCA_025359355.1 Bacteroidota bacterium
AAAAGCAAACGCATAAGAACCTGTAATTTCAAATCTAAGTAAAATGAATTCGATAATTACTAAACTCAAGGCTATAATTTCTATTTTTCTCAATCTCATATTAATTATAACCTTTTTAATTTATCTTAAATTTCTAAAACAACGCCTTCGCCTTATCAATAGCTGTTTTCAGCCCTTCTAATTTATAGCCTCCAGCTTGCGCATAAAAAGGTTGGCCACCGCCACCGCCATTAATTTCTTTTGCTAAATCTTTAATAATAGTTCCTGCATTTAGGTTTTTATCTTTCACTAAATTATCGCTAATGATAACAGAGATGCTTGGTTTACCTTTTACTTCGGCACCAATAATGCATACGCAATTTTCTGTTTGGTTACGAATTTCAAACAACATGTTTTTAAGTTCTTCAGCACTGTCAAATACAACTAATTCACAAATGAAATTGATATCATTAGTAGATTTAACTTTCGATAATAAATCGTATTTAATCGTTTGTGCTTTTTCGCGCATTAATACCTGTACTTGTTTTTGAAGCTCGGTGTTTTCTTCAAGCACATTACTCAAACTTTTCACTACATCTTTATTGTTTTTCAATAATGCTTTTACTTCGTTTAATAATAGCGTTTGATTGTCAAAAAACTCTTCTGCTTTAAGAGCGGTTACAGCTTCAATACGTCGTATGCCAGCAGCGACAGCACTTTCAGAAGTAATTTTAAAATATCCAATTTGTCCGGTTGCTTTTACATGAGTACCACCACATAATTCAATCGAATAGTTTTTATCAAATTCTACTACACGAACAACGTCGCCATATTTTTCGCCAAACAAAGCCATAGCGCCTGTTTTTTTAGCATCATCAATGGTCATCTGTTGAATGTTACTATGAATGTTTTCACGAATTTTTGTATTCACTATTTTTTCAATTTCATGTAACTCTTCATCTGTAATTTTGGAGAAGTGCGAAAAATCGAAACGTAAATATTCATCGTTTACTAAACTTCCTTTTTGTTCTACGTGAGTTCCTAAAATCATACGTAAAGCCGCATGTAACAAGTGAGTAGCGCTGTGGTTGTTTTCGGTGTAACTACGTTGATTTTTATTGACTTTAGCTATATATGTTGCATGGATGTTTTCAGGCAACTTATCACAGAAATGAATAATTAATCCATTTTCTTTTTTAGTATCTGTAATGTAAATTTTTTCATTGATATTTTCAAGAGTTCCTGTATCCCCTACTTGACCGCCACTTTCAGCATAAAAAGGAGTTTCCGTTAATACTAACTGAAACTGTTCTTTGTTTTTTGCTTTTACTTTTCGGTAACGAACAATAGCTGTATCGCATTCTAATTCATTATAACCAACAAAGTTTGTTTGTTTATCGTCAGTAACGTTTTTGTCTACAACTATCCAATCATCAGTATCTACAATAGATGAAGCACGTGAACGATTTTTTTGTTCATCCAGTAAACGGTTAAATTCTGTTTCATCTATACTTAAATCGTAGCCCCGTGCAATAAGCGAAGTTAAATCTAAAGGAAAACCAAACGTATCGTACAATTCAAATACGACTTTGCCATCAATCACTTTTCCAGCATGCTTAGCAATTAAATCAATACACACTTGATCAATACGTTTTAAGCCAATCTCCAGCGTTTTGTAAAAAGAAATTTCTTCTTCTTTAATTACTTTTTCAATTAATAATTTTTGAGATTTTAATTCAGGAAACTGTTCGCCTAATTGATGTGACAATGTAGGAACAATGCGATACATAAATGCTTCTTTGATATTCAACGATTGATAGCCGTAACGAATAGCACGGCGTAAAATACGACGAATAACATAACCAGCGCCTGTATTACTAGGTAATTGACCATCCGCAATAGAAAAAGAAATGGTGCGAATATGATCTGCAATTACACGCATGGCAATATTTACAATCAGTTGTTTTTTATGGTTCTCTTCGTCTTCTGGTTTATAACGCAAACCACTTAGTTCTTCAATTTTATTTAATAAAGGCGTAAATACATCTGTATCGTAATTAGATTGCTTGCCTTGTAACACACGTACCAAGCGCTCAAATCCCATTCCTGTATCTACGTGTTGCGCTGGTAATTTCTCAAGACTTTTATCTGCCTTGCGCATAAACTCCATAAACACATTGTTCCAAACTTCAATCACTTGATCGTTATCTCCGTTTACAAGTGAGGCGCCATCAACCTTTGCACGCTCTTCATCGCTCCGTCCATCATAATGTATTTCAGTGCATGGTCCGCAAGGACCAGTATCGCCCATTTCCCAGAAGTTATCTTTTTTATTTCCATTTATGATTCTACTCTCTGGTACAAATAATTTCCATGTATCAAAAGCTTCTTGATCGAACGGAACATTCTCTTCAACACTACCTTCAAACACGGTAACATACAAACGTTCTTTATCAATTTTATAAACTTCGGTTAATAATTCCCAAGCCCAAGTAATGGCATCCTTTTTAAAATAGTCGCCAAAGCTCCAGTTACCAAGCATTTCGAACATCGTATGATGATATGTATCAACACCCACTTCTTCCAAATCATTATGTTTTCCGCTCACACGCAAACATTTTTGTGTATCGGTTACACGCGGAAATTTAATAGGAGCATTGCCTAAAAATATATCTTTGAAAGGCGCCATCCCACTGTTATTAAACATAAGCGTAGGATCTCCTTTAACCACCATAGGTGCAGATGGTACAATTTGATGGTCTTTTGATTTGAAAAATTCTAAAAATGTTGAACGTACTTTATTTGATTCCATAGTGATATAAAAAATAGAGAACGAATATAATAAAAACAGCCCATTTAGAAGGATATAATTTATCCACTTTTGGAATGATTTAATAAAGATTATTTTATCTTTTCTTTTAATTTTATTTCTAAAGGAAAACTCAATTTAAAACTAAAATTTCGCCCCATACTGTATATGCCAGAACGCCCTGTACCATTATTAGGATAAGAGTCGAAATACTTTAAACGACTCATGTTAGATTGATAAGCTACATCTGTTAGGTTAGTAACAAATATGCCTATAGTACAGATTGTATTTCCTTTTTTAGTACAAACATCTGTACCAAAACCTGCATCAAATAAGGTATATCCAGGAGTCTTTGTTTCTGTGTGATACGCTAAAAAAGCACGATTTTGATCGGCATAATATTGCATGCCCACTTTGATATACAAGTGATGAAAGCAACCTATTTTTTTTCTGAACTCAGCACGTAATTCAGAAGTTGTATGAACAGGTGGAATAAATGGCAAATATTTATTACTATCATTAATGACGGCACCGTTTCCGCCTTTATTGACGGCATATACCAACGATATAGAATTTTCAAAATGTAACCAATCGAGTGGATGCGGATGAATATCAATGCGCGCTTCACCCCCAAATAACTGAGCTTTTGTTTGTTTAAATTTATAAACTGGATAATGATTTCCTGCTTCAGTGTACAAAGAATCTCCACCAACAAGGCTTTGTAGCTTTTGATTAAAGATGTAGTTATCAATAGTGTTACTAAATAGTTCAGCACTAATGGATGCATGATGTGTATCGAAAAATAATCCGACGTCTTCTTGTAAATTAAATTCGGGTTTAAAATTAGC
>JANYGR010000041.1 GCA_025359355.1 Bacteroidota bacterium
GCTAATTGGTAAGTAATTGTAGACTCACCATTGAACGGATTAGGAACATTTTGACCTAAGGTAGCACCGTTAGCTTCTAATTCATTGATACCAACATTAGAATTTGTAACTTTATACCAAATACCATGATTTTCAAATCCATAAGCTTGGGTAAATGCCCAGTTTGGTAAATATAAACCATTATATCCTAATGTATTAATATTATAGCGAACCGAAGAGTTTGCTATTTGTGAACAATTCCAATCTGCGTTAGCATAAGCGGGTTTGTGAGTTTCAATATAGCTAGCAAAAGTATTAGCGCCTTTCTCCTCATAGCTAGTAAAGCCAAAGGTATTAGCAGTAGCTGAAATATTTTGAGAAACTGTATAAGTGTAACCTGGTTTAAAAGCAATACCACAACCAACTAATTTACCAGCAGGGATAGTCATATTAACTAAAAAATCTTTCATTGAGCCATTTGCAGCAGAGTCAGCAGTGGTTAATAATACCTTTTTTAGGATTGCGCCCGAGGCACTAGGTTTATTAGATGAATATGTATACGGCATTCCTTTAAAATATACAGTGTCTACACCGTAATTTGCCATACTGCCCGGATAGTAATATGTTGGCATATTAGCTGCTGTAGCATTAGTATAAATATACACTAATAAAGTATCTGTTACTGAGCTTGCTGTTTTTCTCTCATAAAAATATTCAATACTCATAGAGTCAAGAGTTAAAGCGCTATAGTTATTTACTGTAATTTTTGGTTGAAAATAAATCGATTTTAAATCTAAAATGTTTCCAATGCTATGAATACTAGGATCGCCTAACGTCCCTCCAAAGTCAACCTGCACAGTTGAATCAGGAAATAAGTAAGTAGCGTTAGGAGCAGGAGTATTACCTACTACCGTAGCTAGATCATTATTATAGTTTAACCAAGCCGATTGAATAGAAGCTGTTTTAGCATTAATTGCTGTTTTAGTACTCTTACCTTGAGTATTCAACGTTCTATTGATTTTTTGTGATTGTGTGTTAACTTGATTTGATAATTGAGCAGATAGAATACCCGATAAGGCCAAGCAACTAACTAAAGAATAAATTTTTTTCATGATTGTTTTTTTAGTGATTAATTATTTAATCACAAATATAATCATCTAAAAATGTAATTCATAAAAAAACCAGCTCTTTTTAGAGCTGGTTTTTGTTAATTTTTCAGTTTGCTTATTCTGCAATCATTTTTTTAGTGATAGTGTTACCATCAACATTTAATGTATAGTAATATACGCCAGCGGCATAAGCACCTAATTTAATAGTATGAGTTCCAGTATTTGCATTTGCTTTCTCTGAAGAAACAATGCGTCCCATAACGTCTGTTATAGTTAATGTTACTGCGGTTGCATCTTTTATCAGTTGATAACTAACAGTTGCATCTTTCGAAAAAGGATTTGGAGTATTTTGATTTAAAGCAAAACCTTTACTTTCTAATTCATTAATACCAACATTAGCTACAGATAATCTATAGCCAATATCATGACTTTCGTATGCGAATGGAGTTGTAAAAGCGTAAGTTGGAATAAAATAGCCATTCCATCCTGTTGAACTAATGTTATATCTCGTATCTGTACTTAAGAACATAGACATATTCATATTAGAAGTATAATCACTGGGTACTCCATAAACGGTAGGGTCTGTACTTGCTCCATTTTGCTCAACAGATAAAATCCAAAAGATATTTTTTGAGTGACCCCCATATAATGTATCTTGTGGTGTCCATGTATACCCTGGCTTGTAAGAAATAACAGTACCTATTTTTTTAGAATTTGTTAAAGCAGCTACTCCAGGCACGGCAACTTTAATTTGTTTGTAAAGACCGCCTTCGCAAGTGTCAGCTTGATGTAACGCAACTCCTACTCTTTTCAAAACAGTAATACTTGGTTTCAACTTATTATTAACATAATCATATTCTATATCTTGATAAGGAAACGCTGGCGGACCAGTTAAAGAATAATCTAAAGTATGGTTTTCTGCAATCAGCTCTATAATTACGGAGTCAGTTACCGATAAAGCCGAATGTCTTTCATATGCATAACCAAACTCAACTGAATCAATTGTGTATGGAGTTGTTTTGTTAGGAATACTTGGTATCCCAATAAAACTAGGATCTAAATAATTTGCTACTTTATGATAACCAGGATTTACAATCGCATTGGCAGATGTAAAACCTAAAATAATAGTTGAATCAGGGAAAATTGGCATAAAACCTCCCACAGCAGCACCAGGATTAACAGACTCAAGAAAATTAAGAAAATTAAACCAATTAGAGGTAATAGATGTTGTTTTTTGAGCTAATGTTGGCTTATGAATTTGACTGTAATTGTATTTTTTTAAATGTCCAATAGGTTCTGTTGGAGCGGTCATTACATTGGATTTGTTTTGAGCACTTGCAGCTAAAGAAAACAAGATTGCGATTGATAGTAATGTTTTTTTCATATGGATTAAGTTTAAGTTATTTAATTACTATCAAATGTATCCATAAAAAAACTTTTATCAAA
>JANYGR010000086.1 GCA_025359355.1 Bacteroidota bacterium
GAAAGTATTTTAAAAGCAGCTTTAGTAGGAGCTTAATTTATTTTTATATTTGAATTTTTAACAGGTGCTTATTATTTTAATAAGCACCTGTTTTTTTATCTTTCAATTATACGTTCAATCGATAAATTGGTTCTATGTCCTCTGTACCATCATGGATAATGCTTAAATCTTTGATTAATCCATTGTTAATGCCATACACCCAGCCGTGCAGATGCAACGGTCTTTTTTTCCAAGTTTCTTGAACGATCGTTGTTTTTGCTAAGTTTCTCACTTGTTCTACAACATTTAATTCCGTTAATCGATCAGCTCGTTTATCAAGATTTTCAATAGTTTCAAGTTCATCTTGATATTTATGATAAACATCTTTAATGTTTCGTAACCAATTATCTAAAAAGCCATGAAAATCATTACTCATGGCTGCTTTAATACCACCGCAACCATAATGTCCGCAAACAATTACATGCTTCACTTCTAAATATTTAACAGCGTATTCGAGCACGCTCAATAAATTCATATCAGTATGCACTACTAAATTTGCAATATTACGGTGTACAAATATTTCACCAGATTCGGTGTTAGTTACTTCGTTTGCAGGTACGCGACTGTCGCTACAGCCAATCCAGAGGTAATCAGGTTTTTGCCCTAATGATAATTTTTTAAAATATTCTGGATCATCAAATTTTTTCGACATCGAAAAACGTCTGTTTCCTTCTATTAATTTTCTATAACTTATTTCCATGGTTGTGTTATTTATAATATTTAATTAAATCTACGGTTATACTTTTTTTCTTGCTTGTCAATATAAAATCATTTATCACATCTTTCGCATCGGCATTTAAATTTTTATTAATAGTACCATCAATGGTTACCATACTGTTTTTTTGTACCGATTTAAAAAACGAAATTAAGAATCCTTTATTAAAAAACGTGAGATGTTGAGGAAGTTTTATAATATAATACATTTTGCCATCAATTAATTCGTTAGAAGAATCAAAAGAAGTGGTAATATTATCTCTAATAATAAAAATAATAGCTACAACTAATCCTGCGCATACGCCTTTCAATAGGTCGGTAACAAGCATAACTGCTATCGTTACAAAAAAAGGTAAAAACTGCTCGTAGCCAGCTTTAATCATTTCTTTAATAATAGAGAATTTTGTTAATTTAAAACCAGTCATAATTAAAATAGCAGCTAAGCAGGCATTAGGGATTAATGCTAGGAGTTGTGGAAAAACAAGCACACTACTTAATAATAACAAAGCGTGTATAACCGCTGATAATTTTGATCTTGCGCCCGCATTGATGTTAGCAGAACTCCTAACGATTACTGAGGTTACAGGTAATCCACCTATTAATCCACACACAACATTGCCTATGCCTTGAGCTACTAATTCTTTATTAGTATTAGACTCGTTTTTTTCAGGATCCAATTTATCAATGGCTTCGATTCCTAATAAGGTTTCTAAACTGGCTACAACAGCGAGGGTTATAACGATTATCCAAAAACCAGAAGTAGTTACGAAACTGAAATTAGGAAAAAAAAGAGTGTTTGTTAAATCTGATACAGATGAAATGATCGGCAAGTTTACTAAATGTTGTTTATCAATGCGCAATGCCGAATTGCCCCTGAAAACAATGGTTAGCAGCATGCCACAAACAACCACGAGTAAAGGACCTGGCATAGCAGATAAAATTTTATTTTTTTTATAAAAGGGTTTATCTGCCATAATTAAAATAGCAAACGACACCACGCCAATAATAACAGCTCCTGGCGTAATGAAATTAACCATATTAAATAATTCTGTAAAAGAGTTTTGTCCGTCCGATTGAAAAAACTCAAAGTCACCTTCAGGATCTCTATCATAACCAAATACATGTGGTATTTGTTTAATGATTAAGATAATTCCTATACCTGCCAACATCCCTTTAATAACAGCATTTGGTATATAATTACCAACGCTACCTGCTTTAATAATACCAAACACAATTTGTAAAACACCAGCAACTACAACTGCAGCTAAAAAAACTTCATAACTCCCTAACTGAGATATGGATGCTATCACAATAGCTGTTAAGCCAGCAGCAGGTCCCGACACACTATAACGTGAGCCACTAAAGGCTGTCACTAAAACACCACCAACAACGCCAGCAACGATGCCTGAAAACAATGGAACGCCACAAGCCATGGCAATTCCTAAACAAAGTGGTAATGCCACAAGAAACACTACAATGCCTGATTTTAAATCGGCTAACTTATTTTTTTGAAACATAAAAAGAAAATAAATAATTATTAAATGACGGGGTAATACATTCAAGGTTTTTGAATGTAACGTTTTTAAATAATGATTTATTTTTTTGGCGGAGGAGTGTTGATGCCTAGTATAGGCGATTGTTTAAGATTTAACTGTTTAATTAATAAAGCAGTTTGAGAGTTGTCGCTAATTGCAAAAGTAGGATTGAATTCAGAAAAACAATACTCATCTTCTAATTCAATTTTTTTAGTTTCCGAGTCGTCTTCATTGTCATCACCGTCTTCCGAAGAGATTTCTATAGAACTAAACTTATAATTTTTAGACAAGTGTATAATTGTAAATTGAAAACACGACATAAAAATCCCTATAAAAAGGAGAATGACAGCGATATTTTTAAACGATTTTTTCATTTACGGAATTCCAAAAGTAAGTTTAATTTTTTTAAATAATTGTTAAACTTATTTAAGAAAACAATTCCTGGGTTACTGAAAAAAAGTTCTCACCAAACCAAACGATAACATATAGTTATTTGTTGGTATTGGCGCATCGTGGTTGTACTCTGTTGTGTAGGAGATTTCGGCTAACCAGTTTTCTGATAAATTATACAATAACCCATAAAAAACACGAATACGATTGAATCCATGATAACCCCTTTCATAATACATACCATCAAATTTATAATAAGCTTCGGCAGCAATATAAGGAGTCAACTTGTGTGGTAGTTTATAGCGCACTGTTACTTTATTTCTTAGATAAAAATCACGTAACCGATTACCTTGAGCATCTGCATTCACGTCTTTAAATTGCATATCACTTAATAAGCGATCGAAAAAAACAAATTTTCCTACTTTTTTTCGATATGTAAAATAGCCCTCAAACTGGTGCCTGTAGCTAAAGGAAGGGTCACTTCGTTTTTTATCAGCGAAAATATAATTGAAAGTA
>JANYGR010000097.1 GCA_025359355.1 Bacteroidota bacterium
TAACAAAACGTTACCTTCATTTTTTAAGGCCATTGCTAAGTGCAAACGGTTACGCTCTCCACCTGATAATACAGATACTTTCTTTCCTTGATCGCTACCTGCAAAGTTAAAACGAGAGATGTATGCACGAGCATTCATTGGCTTACCGCCAAGAATAATATTATCAAGCCCTCCGCTTAATACATCGTATACAGTTTTGTTTGGATCTAATTCTGCGTGCGATTGATCGACATAAGAAATTTTTACAGTAGGACCTACTTTAAACTCACCGCTATTTGGTTTCTCTTCTCCCATAATCATACGGAATAAAGTAGTTTTACCAGCACCATTTGGCCCAATAATACCAACGATTCCAGCAGGTGGTAATTTAAAATTCAAATGTTCGTATAGTAATCTGTCTCCAAAACCTTTCGATACATCAATGGCTTCAATAACTTCATTACCTAAACGAGGACCATTGGGAATGAAGATTTCTAAGCGCTCTTCTTTGTCTTTAATATCCTCACTCATCATTTTATCGTAGTTATTTAAACGGGCTTTTTGTTTTACGCCACGTCCTTTCACTCCTTGACGAACCCAGTCTAACTCACGCGCTAATGTTTTCTGACGCTTGCTTTCTGTTTTCTCTTCTTGTTTTAAGCGATTTCCTTTTTGCTCTAACCATGATGAATAGTTACCTTTCCAAGGAATACCTTCTCCGCGATCCAATTCTAAAATCCAACCAGCTACGTTATCAAGGAAGTAACGATCATGCGTTACAGCAATAACAGTTCCTTTATATTGTTGTAAATGTTGTTCTAACCAATCAACGCTTTCGGCATCCAAGTGATTGGTTGGCTCATCTAATAATAAAATATCTGGCTCTTGTAGTAACAAACGACATAAAGCTACACGACGACGCTCACCTCCAGATAAAATATTAATTGGCGTATTGCTTTCAGGACAACGAAGCGCATCCATTGCCAACTCTAAGCGTGTATCTAAATTCCATAAATCATGCTGGTCAATTAGGTCTTGTAATTGCGCCTGACGATTAATGAGTTTATCCATTTTATCTGGATCATTTAAAATTTCTTCGTCCATAAACTTATTGTTTACTTCTTCAAATTCATTTAAAATATCCACATGTTTTTGAGCGCCTTCTCTTACAATTTCAATGACGGTTTTGCTTTCATCCAAATGAGGTTCTTGTTCTAACAAGCCTATCGAGTATCCCGGAGATTGAGCAATTTCTCCTAAGTAATCCTTATCAATACCCGCCATGATGCGCAATAATGATGATTTACCCGAACCGTTTAAACCTAATACGCCTATTTTAGCGCCATAATAAAAGGAAATATAAATATCCTTTAACACTTGCTTTTGTGGTGGATGTATTTTAGATACATTGACCATACTATAAATAATTTGTCTTCCTACTTCTGACATAATATTGTTTTTTTTGAGGCTTTAAAGATAGTAGAAAAATTGGGTTAAATGATGCGTATTTTTATAAAAATTGGTTTAAGAATCCAATTTAGATAAACTATTATGGCACTTTTATTGACTAACAAATAACTCTAAATCGTTATATTTGTTAAAGCTAAAATTAAAAAAATGAAAAAAGCACTTATCCTATCATCCGCACTTATCCTATTGTTTTCGGCTTTTACGAAATTTGATAGTGGAAAATTACCATCAGCAACTATTAAAAAATTAGATGGATCTACTATCAATTCAAATACCATCTCTAATAATGGAAAGCCTATGATTATTAGCTTTTGGGCCACTTGGTGTAAACCGTGCAAAAAAGAATTAGATGCTATTAATGAAGAATATACTGAGTTAGTAAAAGAAACGGGTGTTAAATTAATTGCTATTTCTATTGATGATGCTCGTAGCTCTGGAAAAGTAGTAACAGACGTTAAATCGAAGGGTTGGGAATATGAAGTGTATATAGACGAAAATCAGGATTTTAAACGCGCCATGAATGTTAATAATGTGCCACACACATTTTTAATTGACGGTAATGGTCAAATTGTATGGAGCCATAATTCCTATGCAGAAGGCGATGAGGACAAATTATTTGAAAATGTGCGAAAGCTTGCTAAAGGCGAAAAGTTGACACATTAATGTTTTTATCTGTAACAGCAAATTTCGAATAGCATAACTACTACGATTAAAACTATGATACTAAAATTTACAAAAACACTTTCAGTTACTTTTTTTGCTAGCGTATTATTTAACACTACTGGCTTCGCACAGATACCACAAGTGCTTCAGGCAGTAAATGGTAATTTTCAGATAGACGCTGCTAATTATCAAAAAGATACGGCCATTAAAGCGGATCCTGGAACTCAAGTTTTTCGTTATAATGCTTTCGGTAATATTAATTATACCATTGGAGATTTTAGCGCTGGGTTTAGGTATGAAAGCTACAATCCTCCGTTAATAGGCTTTTTACCAGGCTATAATGGTTCTGGGATTCCTTATCGTTATGCACGGTATAAACATAAAGACATTGATATAACGGTTGGTAATTTTTATGAGCAATTTGGGAGTGGCTTAACACTTCGTAGTTATGAAGATAGAGGATTGTTATATGATAATGCTTTAGATGGAATACGTGTTATTTTTTCTCCAAAAAGTGGGATTAGATTTAAGGGCTTAGTAGGAAAGCAGCGTACCTATTTTTCGTTGTCACCTGGTGTGGTTCGTGGCTTTGATGCGGAGATAAACGTCACTGAATTGTTTGATTCGATTTTTAAAAATTCCAAAACTAAAGTAATTTTTGGAGGAAGCTTTGTCAGTAAATATCAAGCGGATAATAGTGATCAGTGGGTGTATCCAGAAAACGTTGGTAATATGGCAGGTCGCTTAACCATTATCAGAGGTGGATTTAATTTTAATACAGAATATGCTTACAAAATAAATGACCCATCTTATCAAAATCATAATTCATACAAATCAGGTAGAGCATTAATTGCTACGACTTCCTATGCTACTAAAGGCTTCTCCATTTTGTTAACTGGTAAAATGATTGATAACATGAGCTTTAGAAGTGATAGAAATGCAACGAATACGATTGACATGATTAACTATCAA
>JANYGR010000107.1 GCA_025359355.1 Bacteroidota bacterium
ATTTGAATCGTATAAAATTAACTTCCCCATTTTAATGCCTCGAAATTTTGCTATGATTGTAGATAAGGGCACTAAGCAAAAGATGGAAAAATTTGATTTATCAATTCAAGATTTATTTACCGAAGGCGAAGTATTGGTGAAGCAATTTATTAAGACACAACATGAAGATGTTAATTTAAATGTGATTAAATCTGAGTTTGAAAAAATATACGCGTCACTAACAGATACCGTTGGAAGCATTGATAAATCATTAATTGCGAGCACTGAGGCCGAAAAACAAAAAACATTAAATGGCATAAATACTATTGAGCAAAAAATTAACAGAGCATTTAAGCAAAAATCAGAAACGGATGTTAATCAGCTTTGGGCTTTAAAAGGAAAGCTATTCCCCAATAATAATCCTCAGGAGCGATACGATAACATGAGCATGTACTATGCTAAGTATGGTAAAAGTTTTATTACTGAAATGATAGTAGAGTTGACATACGATTTGAAAAGCTTTGAATACACCGTGTTTATTGAGAATTAGAACCCACTTAAAAGTCAATCTTTATTTATTTTTCTTTTGCTTGCCCAAAAGAAACAGGGGAAATGTGCTAATGCACATTTGAGCCAGCATGTGCGCTGGAATTAAGCCAAAACACCTCACGCCGTGGCGTGACGTTTTTCCTCGCACATTCCACGCTTCAGCTCCACCAGAAAAACTAGGATTTCGCACTGTTTTGGCAAAACCTACCGCACCATTACTAATGTATGATTAATGTGTTATCATTGTAAGGCATATCTTTTTATTTATTCAAACAAAAGAGCCAAGTAAATAATTACTTGGCTCTTTTTTAGTTATATTAAATTATATACTAGTTATTTACTAAAGCTTTACCGAAACGTTTACGTTCGTTTTCTTCTAAATAAATTTTACGTAAACGGATGAAAGTAGGTGTAATCTCTACGTATTCATCACCTTGTATGTATTCCATTGCTTCTTCTAAACTGAAATTGATTTTAGGAACAATACGCATTTTGTCATCAGTTCCAGAAGCACGCATATTTGTTAATTGTTTTTCAGTACAAATATTTACTACTAAATCATCAGGACGAATATGTTCTCCGATAATCATACCCGGATAAATTTCATCACCTGCTTCCACAAAAAACTTACCACGATCTTGTAATTTATCAATAGAATAAGCAACCGCAGTTCCTTTATCTTTGCTAATTAATACACCAGCAATACGACTAGGAATTGGACCTTTCCAAGGCTCATAAGCTTTGAAACGGTGCGCCATAATTGCTTCTCCAGCTGTAGCTGTTAAAACATTATTACGTAATCCAATAATACCACGAGCCGGAATTTCAAACTCCATGTGAGTTAAATCGCCTTTCGCTTCCATCAACATTAAGCTACCTTTACGTTGTGTTACTAAATCAATTACTTTAGATGATGATTCTTGAGGAACATCAACAGTTAAAACCTCGATAGGCTCATTCTTCTTACCATCAATTTCTTTAATAATAACTTGTGGTTGTCCTAATTGTAATTCATACCCCTCACGACGCATGGTTTCAATTAACACAGATAAATGTAAAATACCACGACCGAATACTAAGTAAGAATCAGGAGATCCTGTTTCTTCTACGCGCATCGCTAAGTTTTTTTCTAATTCTTTATATAAGCGATCACGTAAATGACGAGATGTTACAAATTTACCATCCCTACCAAAGAAAGGAGAGTTGTTAATTGTAAACAACATACTCATGGTTGGCTCATCAATTTTCATTGTTGGCATTGCTTCTGGCTCATCAAAATCAGCAACAGTATCACCAATTTCAAATCCTTCAATTCCTGTAAATGCACAAATATCACCCGTTTGCACTTCTGATACTTTTACTTTACCTAAACCTTCAAATACATATAATTCTTTGATGCGAGATTTTTGAATTCTACCGTCACGTTTTACAACAGATACTGGCATGTTTTCTTTAATAATACCACGGAATACACGTCCAACGGCAATACGACCAATAAAAGAAGAATAATCTAAAGATGTAATTTGTATTTGTAATGTTCCCACACGCTCAGGTGCAGTAGGTATATTTTCTAATATAGTATCTAATAAATAGGTTACATCCGTAGTTGCTGTTTTGTAGTCTGGCCCCATCCAACCTTGCTTACTTGAACCAAAAACTGTTGGGAAATTTAACTGATCTTCTGAAGCTTCTAAGTTGAAGAACAAATCAAATACTTGATCATGTACTTCATCAGGACGACAGTTTGGCTTATCTACTTTGTTTACAACAACAATCGCTTTTTTACCAGCAGCAATAGCTTTTTGAGTAACGAAACGTGTTTGAGGCATTGGCCCTTCAAAAGCATCTACTAATAAAATAACGCCATCCGCCATATTTAAGGTACGTTCAACTTCACCTCCAAAGTCCGCGTGACCCGGTGTATCGATGATATTAATTTTTGTTCCTTTATACATAACAGAAACGTTTTTTGCTAAAATGGTAATACCACGTTCACGCTCTAAGTCATTGTTATCAAGGATTAACTCACCTGATGCTTGATTTTCTCTAAATAAATTACACTGGTGTAAAATTTTATCTACTAAAGTTGTTTTACCGTGATCGACATGGGCAATGATGGCAATGTTTCTAATTTCTGACATGTTTGTTTTTTTGATTAAGGGCGCAAAATTAGGGATTTTTTGCTGAGAAAACAACTTTATCTTCTGGCTATACAGAATGGCGATTAAAGCTTATTTGAGTTCGCTTAGTTGGATTTTCCTGTTTCTCAATAAGCTCATCTAAGTATTGAAACACAACTTCAATGTTTTTAGTATTGTTTTCTGTTTTCCGTCGAATTTCATCTAAAATGATGTGAAATTCACTATTATCTGTTAATAAACGACGAATTTTACTAAAAACACGCATAATTTCAATGTTAACACCTATGGCTCTTTCGCTGTTTAATACACTTGAAAGCATTAATACTCCGTATTCAGTAAAAACCATAGGTAATTTTCGAGTACCACCCCAACTTGAGGTCGCAAATTGCGACTTCAAGATTTCGAATTCATTCATGCTTAATTTAAACATAAAGTCGGAAGGAATGCGATGAATTGTATTGAGTAAAATGTGAAAATAGAGACCTTCAAGGTTTCAAAAACCTTGAAGGTCTGCTAAATTGGGAATTATTTAATCTAAACCATCATAATTACCGCCCACATTCTGCCAGTTTTACCATGGTCACGGCGATAAGAAAAGAAGTCAGGTTCAGTAGTACAGCGGTTCATACTCCAAATGTGTTCTTTTAGGACGCCATTTTCCATAGCCACAACCGTATTGGCTTGCAATAAATCTAAGTGTCGATTTTGCCAACAAGAATCAGGAAACCCAGCTTGTTTAAATTGAGCAATGACCTCATCACTCACTTCGTAGTTTTTGGCACTAATACCTTGTCCTATAGCAATTTTAATCTGTGATGTTTCAGCACCTAGCAGTACCATTTCATTGATGGTGTTGGTAACAATGCGCGCTAAGGTGCCTTTCCAGCCACAATGTGCTGCGCCTATCACATTATTTTTAGCATCATGAAATAAAAGTGGGTAGCAATCGGCTGCACCAACAGCTAAGCAGAT
>JANYGR010000116.1 GCA_025359355.1 Bacteroidota bacterium
CCTAATGCGTGAATGGCTTTAGTGGCCTGTTGTATGGTGAGTCCATAGCCTTGCGAACGCATTTCGAAATTGGTATCACGTTCATACAATGTAAATGGAATTCCTCGGTGCAAACAGGCTATAGCCAAAGCCACGCCTCCAATGCCTCCGCCAATAATAGCAATATGAGGGTATTTTTGATGATCCGCCATAGGAAAACTCGAACTAGGAACGATGCCTGTGGCATGACAATGTAAACAGATATATTGATGACCTTTCGGCCGAATGGGTGCTGTACCTTGACCATTGGATTTTTCAAATGCATCACATGCCAATTGGTAATGAACTAGAGCTGCATCTCTCACTTTATGACGTTTAGTGCTAAGGCCGTGACACTCCTCACATATCATCCAATATTTTTCTTCGTTTACTAATGTTTTCACGCCTGCGTTATTTAACCTGATATTTAATTTCTATGTATCCAAAAAACGTAGCTAAGGTAATTAATCTTGGGTTGATAACGTTTTCATTGGTTATTTTAGAGAAAAATAATATTTAATTATAAAAGTGAATTTTTGATTTTTGCATCAAAAAATATTTTAAGTGGTTCTATTAATTCTGAAAAATTCTGATGAGTGTTGTTATTTATATATTTTTAAACTATTGTCATTAGATTTTTATAACTATCACATAAAAATAGTACATTTATTTTGTGAGTAAGCCCTTAAAACCACAAGAATACTATTTTTTATATAGCCCTACCAGAGCGGTACCGGAGGAAATGCTGAAATACACTTTTCAGAGTTTGGTATTAGAAGGGCATTTGCAATCATACTACAAATACATTTACATTAACCCAAACGAAAAACGAACACGCTGTCGGTTATTTTTATCCTTTGGTAAAAACTATAACCCGCTTAACTCGTATAGCAAAGCTGAACAATTTGTGTTATCTCTTTTTATAGTTAATGAAGAACTAAGGCCTTACGAAATCAGAATAAAAGTATTAGACAAATTAGATAAAGATCTTCGCAAATACCGAACAGACTATGTCTATCAAGATGTATATCAAATGGGCTATGTATGGTTAAACTATTTTTTAACCAGTGCTGGTCGGTCTGCAAAAAAAGAATACGCCACAGTGATTGAACTATTAGAAATGGACACCACTGACTTACTAAAAAACCAAGGCGTATTACAAAGTCATTTAAAAGAATTAGGAACAGGTATCATTTTAGTAGATGAAAAAGCACGAGACCTCTTAGCTATTAAAGTACCAGACCTCGATGAAATTGCTGCAGTATTTGAAGTTATTACAGGCGATAATACGTATGGAAGCAGTGGCATGTCTGGTGGCTTTGGCGGTGGTTATGGCGGCGGCGGTTACTCAGGTGGTGGTGGCTTTGGAGGCTTCGGTGGAGGATCCTTTGGAGGCGGTGGTTCGGGAGGTAGTTGGTAAAAAGGTTATTAAGAAGCTTAGTAACGTTATGCCCAAAATATTTGGAATGTCATGCTGAGCAATCTATAAAAAACAAACACCAGCTTTAAAAGCCAGTGTTTGTAATCCTTTACAGTCATATCATTTACACTTCTATCTTTTTCAAATTACCATCTTTATCAATGATAAAATAAATTTTATCCTGTTTAGACCCTTCTTCTTTTTTCTTCTTTTCTTTTTCTTCAGCCTCTAAATCTTTTTTTACATAGCCATAATGTAACTCATAATAAAACTGTATTACCGGTGGCGAGTAACTGGAGTTAAAAATAAAATCGGCATTCTTATAATTTAAGGCAGTGTAATTATCCACATCAACCGTTCGTTGATGATTGATTGACGTATTTTGAGAGGCATCGTGATTATAAAAACCATTATTCGTTAAGTAGGATTTTAAATAGCGCTCGCTAGGATAAAACACATCCTTGGTTTTTGTGATAGTTGTATTTCCTCCTTCAAATTTCCAACCTAGGTCTGCACAAAATTTCTTTTTCATATTTAGTATTTGCACTGTTTTAGTCGCTAAACTATCGTAAATAAATTTAGAGTTTTTGATGTAGGCTTGCACATCAATGATGTCATAAATGCCAAATTCTAAACACACTTTGGCAAGTCTTCTAATCACCGTCAAATCTTTCACATCAAAGGTGATGTTTTCGGTGATCTTATATTCTCTAGGTAAGGTATCGTTTCTATACATATCAAAAATAGGATCTAAGGAAATAACATCTACTGCTACATCTTTTTTATCAATACCTAATCCGGAGAGTTTGGAAATTAAATTATCTATTTTTTTATTCATCTTATTTTCAACATCAGCTGCAGATTTACCAATAAAGGAGGTTGTATAAGCCACTTGGTATCCATCAGGTATGGCGTTGTATATAACCTTCGTTACTATACTCACATCGTATGGCTTTGCAACAATACCTGGTTCGTTAAAGCAGGATTTATAGTCTGCATTTTCGTGATATGCTTTATTGATGATTTGTGAACTCAAACTAAAGGATGCCAAAATTCCCATAATAGTAACTGTCGTTTTCATAATAGAGTGGTTTAATTGGTTTGCTTTTATTATAACACTTGTTTTACTAAAAGTGACAGCCCCCCCATAACACTTGCTTTATGTGCAGGTACGCCATCATCATTAAAACACATTTTACACGTGCTTTATCCCAATACCAATTCTAAATAATCAAGGGCTCTTATAACAGGCATCCCTTATCTTTTTTTGACACGAAATGATTATTGCATACTGCGAACTTGCAATTACGTTTTTTGAGCATGTATAGAAATAATAAAAGTCAGCATCACTACTATGCTAGTAAGCCAAAGATTAATTATCTTCGCTACGTTTTTTTTCATACATGGAAAATTAGAAATCAGGTTAAATAAAGCAAACGTGAAAAAATTAATAACCGAAGAGGATAGCTGGATGATGTGTGAGGAATGCCAGGGGCGTGGCACAAAAAATCACAAGCTACGTCCTAAAATTCGTATCCAATACCAAATAGCCTGCGATGCATTTGAAAAAACAAATCG
>JANYGR010000125.1 GCA_025359355.1 Bacteroidota bacterium
GTAATTTGAGCCATACCAGCCAAACTAAACGCAAACAAAAATAAGAAAAGTGTATGTTTTAAAAATATCATTCAGATGGTTGCGTTAGTTGCTCACTCGTTTTTCCGAAACGGCGTTCGCGATTTTGATAATTAAGTATGGCGGTAAATAAATCTTCTTTTCTAAAATCTGGCCATAAAGTTTCGGTAAAATAAAACTCGGCGTAGGCCAACTGCCATAATAAAAAATTACTGATGCGATGCTCACCACTCGTGCGAATCATCAATTCAGGATCAGGAATATCTTTTGTACATAAATAAGCTTCAATGTTCTTTTCGGAAATCGCTTCACTATCTATTTTCCCATTTTTCACATCAACTACTATTTGCTTAATAGCATTGATGATTTCCCACTTAGATGAATAGCTTAATGCTAACACTAAAGTAAGCCCTGTATTATTTGCTGTTAAATCAATTGATTCGTTTAACTCTGCTAAACAAGCAGGAGGCAAAGAGTTTAAATTTCCAATTGCTTGTAAGCGTACATTTTTTTTATGAAGCTTCTCGGTTTCCATACTGATGGTGGAAACGAGTAATTCCATCAGAGCATCTACTTCTTCTTTTGGGCGATTCCAGTTTTCGGTGCTGAAAGCATAAAGCGTAATAAATTTAACACCTGCCAAACCAGCGCCTTCTACTACATCACGGACAGAATTAACACCTTCGTAATGGCCATAGATACGGTTTTCGCCTTGTTGCTTCGCCCAACGCCCATTACCATCCATAATGATAGCAATGTGCTGTGGCACTTTTGTTTTATCTATTTGATCTATTAGGCTCATTAAAATTTATGAAGGACGAATTTACACTTTTAGCCGAAATACGGCAACTTTTAAGCGTTTTTAGTCTTAAAATGTGTTAATTAAGTTCTATAATAAAAATTGGGGAAATTTCTATCGAAATTCGCACCAAAAGCCAGAAAATTACTTTTTCCCTTTTGCTTTTTCCTTGTTCCAGGTTTTGTATTCGTTTTGTTGTTCGGGGAGGAAAGCTGGTGCACGGCGCAATGGCTCGCAGGGTTTTAAGGTGGCATAACAATCGGCAGGTAATTGTTGGTAAAGCGCAGTGCCTTTGGTTTTCCAAGCAATCATATCATCGCTTACATCTTTCACTACTTTTCCAGGATTTCCAACTACTACTTTTCGGTCTTCAATAATAGTATCGGCAGGTACAAAACACAACGCACCTATGATGCAATTATCGCCAATGACACAGTTATCCATCACTACAGCATTCATACCCACTAATACATTTTTACCGATCGTACCACCATGGATAATAGCGCCATGACCTATATGTGATGCTTCTTTTAACAAAACCGTTGTGCCAGGAAACATGTGTATGGTGCAGTTTTCTTGAACATTACAACCATCTTCAATAATAATTTGTCCCCAATCGCCACGAATGGCGGCTCCTGGACCAACGTAAACGTCCTTACCAATAATAACATTACCAGTTACTGTTGCATTGGGATGAATAAATGCCGTTTTATGTATGACTGGCTTGTAACCATTGAATTCGAAAATATTTGCCATATTATTAAAGTATTGAACGCTGATGACGCTGGTTATTATGATTTGATATGATTATTTTTCTATGTTAAAACTAAAATGTGATTTGCAATGGTATTAAAGTATTGAACGCTGATGACGCTGGTTATTATGATTTGATATGAAATGATTATTTTACTAAATTATTGATCATATCTAATCTTAATCGATCTGTGTTATCTGCGTTCAATTAATATTAAAACTCACTCTTTAAATGAAAATTAATTTCAGGAAATTTTTCTTGAGCCATTTGCAACAACCATGCAGACTCAGCTAAAAACACCAATCTGTTTTCTTTATCGTAAGCAATGTGATTGGCTTTATCAATTAAAAATTCTTCTAATTTCTTTTTATCATTACATTCTATCCAAAGGGCTTTGTATAAATTGATGCTATCATAACCACACGATGCGTTATACTCCGATTTCAAACGATGCTG
>JANYGR010000138.1 GCA_025359355.1 Bacteroidota bacterium
GTTAAAATTCTAGGATAAGAGCCTTTCATTTCCCAACTGTGGAAGAATGGCGTCCAGTCAATGTATTCAGCTATTTCTTTTAAATCGTAATTGTCAAATACTTTGTTACCAATAAAATTTGGTTTAGTAATTTCTGTTTTACTCCAATCAATGGGAAACTTATTTTCTCTGGCTTCAGCCATCGAAATTAATTTATTTTGAGATTGTGCATTTTTGTTTTGCTCTCTAACTCGTTCATAATCTTTATTGATTTCCGCCATAAACGCATCGCGTAGCTCATTTGAAATTAAACTACTTGCTACGGGCACAGATTTACTAGCATCGTTTACGTGAATGACAGGTCCCGAATAATTTTGAGCTATCTTAACAGCAGTATGAACTTTAGAAGTTGTAGCACCTCCAATCATTAATGGTAATTTAAAATTTAAACGCTCCATTTCTTTAGCTACGTGAACCATTTCATCTAAGGATGGCGTTATTAAACCACTTAATCCAATAATATCTACGTTATGTTTTTTTGCTTCTTCTAAAATTTTATCGCAAGAAACCATCACTCCTAAATCAATGATTTCATAATTATTACAAGCTAATACAACACCCACAATATTTTTTCCAATATCATGCACATCGCCCTTTACAGTAGCCATTAATATTTTACCTGCATTGGTTCTTCCATCGCCAACAATACCAGCCTTCGCGTTATCTTCTTTTTCCTTTAATAGATAAGGTTCTAAATAAGCAACTGCTTTTTTCATGACACGAGCACTTTTTACAACCTGTGGTAAAAACATTTTTCCTTGTCCAAATAAATCCCCTACCACATTCATTCCATCCATTAAAGGGCCTTCAATCACATGTAATGGTCGGCCTAATTTTTGGCGAGCCTCTTCTGTATCCGCATCAATATGCTCTACTAAACCTTTTACCAAAGCATAGCTTAAGCGAGATTCTACAGTACCCTTCCTCCACTCTTCGTCTTTTTCTGTTTTTTCTTTAGTAATTCCTTTTAATGATTCAGCATGCTCTACCAAACGTTCCGTTGCATCATCTCTGCGGTTTAATAATACATCTTCTACTAATTCCAACAAGGTTTTATCAATATCATCATACACAACCAATTGAGCAGGGTTTACAATACCCATATCCATCCCAGCTTTAACAGCATGATATAAAAAAGCACTATGAATGGCTTCACGTACATGATCATTTCCTCTGAAAGAAAAAGACACATTACTTACACCACCACTTACTTTTGCATAAGGTAAATTTTCTTTAATCCATTTGGTAGAGTTGAAAAAATCTAAAGCATTTAAACGATGCTCTTCCATACCCGTTGCCACTGGGAAAATATTAGGATCGAAAATAATATCTTGCGCTGGAAAATGTACTCTATCTACTAAAACATCATAGGCGCGTTTACAAATTTCTTTACGGCGTTCTAATGTATCAGCTTGTCCAACTTCATCAAAAGCCATCACAATAACCGCTGCACCGTATTGTTTTATTTTATGAGCTTGTTCAACAAATTTTTCTTCTCCTTCTTTTAACGAAATAGAATTAACAATTGCTTTCCCTTGCACACATTTTAACCCCGCCTCAATTACTGTCCATTTACTAGAGTCGATCATAATGGGCACGCGAGAAATATCTGGTTCAGAAGCTATTAAATTTAAGAAGGTCGTCATGGCTTGTTCGCTGTCTAACATACCTTCGTCCATGTTTACGTCAATGACTTGAGCTCCGCCATCTACTTGGTCTTTTGCAATAGACAAAGCTTCTTCGAAATTACCTTCTTTGATTAAACGCAAGAATTTTTTAGAACCAGTTACATTAGTACGTTCACCTACATTTAAGAAATTACTTTCAGGGGTAAGCGTATAAGGCTCTAATCCGCTCAAATGCATTAAATGATCGGCAACAGGTTTTTTACGAGGCTTTGCATCTTTAGCTAATTCAGCAATACGTTTGATATGTGAAGGTGTTGTACCACAGCATCCACCAACGATATTTAAAAAACCTGCCTTTAAAAAGTCTTCTATCTGATGCCCCATTTCATGAGCATCTTGATCGTACTCTCCAAACTGATTTGGTAAACCTGCATTTGGATAGGCGCTCACATAAAATGGCGCTTTATTAGAAAGTTCTTCTAAATAAGGACGCATATCTTTTGCTCCTAATGCACAATTTAATCCAACACTTAATAAATCGACATGAGATACTGAATTTAAAAAAGCTTCCGTTGTTTGTCCAGATAAGGTTCTGCCACTGGCATCTGTAATAGTTCCAGATACCATCACTGGCATTTTCTTATTTATTTTCTCTGCATAATTCTGGATAGCAAATAAGGCTGCCTTTGCATTCAGCGTATCAAAAATGGTTTCAATCAACAATAAATCAGCACCGCCATCAATCAATCCACGAACCTGCTCAGTATAAGCTTCTACTAATTCATCAAACGTAATAGCTCTATAACCAGGGTCATTTACATTAGGCGATAATGATAAGGTACGGTTGGTTGGCCCTATTGCACCAGCCACAAAACGGTTTTTTTGCACTTCGACTCCGCTCAGTGCACAATCAGCTAAATATTCAGCAATGGCTTCTTTCGCAATTTTAGCGGATTCATAGTTTAATTCATACACAAATTCTTGCATGTCATAATCAGCCATGGCAATAGTAGTATCACTAAAGGTGTTAGTTTCAATAATATCAGCACCAGCCTTTAAATATTCTTTATGAATGGTTTTAATAATTTGCGGTTGAGTGAGAGATAACAAGTCGTTATTACCCTGTAAATCTTTGTGCCAGTCCGCAAAACGTTTCCCTCTGAAATCTTTTTCAGTTAATTTATATTGCTGAATCATAGAGCCCATTGCTCCATCAATCACTAATATTCTTTTTTCTAATTCCTGTTGTATCGTATTCATTTTTCTAAAATAAAAAAATCTCTTCTGCAAATTGCAGAAGAGATTTATATGTTTTTTGTAATTATTTATAAAATCAATTCTACTTATTTTTCTCAATTAAATTGAGACGAATTCCCACCTTCTTTGTTCTGTTTCAAGTTTCAAGTTTTTTGTTTCGAGTTTAAAAAACCAGAAATATTCAACTTTAAACTAGAAACCGTTTAAGGGTTGGTAAAGCTTCATTGGGCGTATCCCTCAGCTTTTCTTAATAAGTGTGTTAAAGAACGAGTAGCAAATGTAGGTCTTTTTATTAATTTTACCAATATGAAACAACTTATTTTTACACTACTTATCATATCATCAACAACTCTTTTTTCTCAAAAAGAAGTCAAGCAGGTATTACTCAATATGACGACTCAAGAGCAAGCATGGAATAATGGTAATATTCCTGATTTTATGAAGTACTATTGGAATAACGATAGTTTAAAATTTATAGGGAGTAAAGGCATTACGTATGGTTGGCAAAAAACGTTGGATAATTACTTAAAAAGTTATCCTAACAAAGAAGCGATGGGAATCTTAACGTTCACCATTATCGAGGCGACTCAATTATCTAAAACAAGTATATATGTTATTGGTAAATGGGAATTAAAAAAAGAGAAACCATCAGGTGGTCACTTCACGTTACTATGGAAAAAAATAAACAGTCAATGGGTTATTGTGTCCGATCACACTAGTTAAAGAGACTCAAGGGATTAAAGAAACTTAGAGATAATAAAGACAAAAAAATGAATTTAGAATTAGGATTATACAAACACTTTAAGGGTAACATCTATGAGGTTATTGGTATTGCCAAGGATCACGAAACCTTAGATTTATTAGTAATTTACAAAGCAACTTACCAACTGGAAGGTGTAAATTTATGGGTAAGACCTTTGGAAATGTTTATAGAAGATGTACTAATTGATGGAGTAAAAACAAAACGGTTTACTAAAATTTAAGCACAAAATTTATAACCAACGCCTCTAAGAGATAAAAAGTGCACAGGTTCTTTTGGATTGCTCTCAAATAATTTTCTGAAATTTAAGATGTAATTATCAATTGTTCTTGAAGAAGGACTTTCGTCCTTTGTCCAAAGCTTATCTAATATTTCATCACGAGAAACTACATTATTTAAATTATCAACCAGCATTTTTAAAAATGCCATTTCTCGTTTAGATAATGTTTCTTCTTTACCATCAACAGTATTAATTTGAAAAGTCAAAAAATTTATTTCACAATTACCGAATTTAAAAATATCCGAATGTATTGATTTTACTATGTTTCGCTTTAATGCAATATTAATTCTTAACAATAATTCTTCTAAATCAAATGGTTTAGTAATATAATCATCAGCACCTAATTTCAACCCTTCTATTTTATCATACACTGCATTTTTTGCGGTTAAAAAAATTATGGGGGTATTAATGCCTTTGTTACGAACTTCTTTATATACATCAATACCGCTTATCGTTGGCATCATAATATCCAGTAATATTAAATCTGGATAAAACAATTTAACGGCATTAATGGCATCTTTACCATTGCTACATGTTTCAACATGATAATGCTCTAACTCTAAGTTTAATTTAAGCGTGTTTCTTAAAGATTCTTCATCTTCAATTATCAGTATTTTGTACGACATAAAATGAACATTATCTAATTCACCTCAAAAGTAGTGTTTGCTCTTGTTTTTATTAAATAAAATTTGTAACTATGTATAACTAAACATCTCTCTTATGAAAAAAATCTTTACTACTTTATCAATCGCTTTTTTTGTTGCCTCGCAAATTTCGGCTCAGAATCAGTCTCGACATGCAATTTTAACTAATAATATTAGTTTACAAACCACAAAAGCTTTACCTGAATTAGTTGAAGAAGCAACTTCAACAGAAACACCTAAAAGAAAATGCGCGACTCCTATTTTGGATGATGCCTACGAAAATTGGGTTCAAGCAGAAATAAAAAAACAAGAACAATTTGCTAATAGTAAAAAGGTATCTGTTGTATATAACATTCCCATTATTTTTCATATTATTCATACTGGACAAGCAGTTGGAACAGGCTATAATTTAAGCTTAACTCAAATTAACTCACAAATAACTCGTTTAAACGCTGATTATAGAAAATTAAATACAGATTTCAGTACTTATGTAACTCAAACTGGCTTATCGTCTATTGCAGCCGATTGTGAAATTACTTTTTGTGCAGCTAAGGTTAGTCCAACAGGGTCAGTTTTAGCTGAACCAGGAGTAGATCGTATTTTAGCATCAAGCAAAGGCTGGACAAATCCACCTTACACAGCAAGCAGTTCATATTTAGAAAATACTGTGAAAACCGGTTCATCGTGGGATCCAACAAGATACTTTAATGTTTGGGTTACTGAAATGGGTGGAGGTATTTTAGGGTACGCTCAATTTCCAACAGTACCTAATGGCACAGTACCTATTACTGATATGGTAGGAATGGGTGGAGCTGCGGCAACAGATGGCGTTGTAGTTAATTACCTTAATTTAGGCGTGTCAGGCTCTGCAAATGCTCCCTATAATATGGGTAGAACATTAACACACGAATCTGGTCACTGGTTAGGCTTACTACATATATGGGGAGATGATGGAACTTCTTGCTCAGGCACTGATAATGTATCAGATACTCCAAACCAAGGAAGTGAAAACTATACTTGCCCTACAACAAATGGTGCAGTTGTTACTGATGGTTGTACTACAACATCTCCAGGAGTTAATTATCAAAATTACATGGACTACAGTGATGATAAATGTATGGTTATGTTTACATCTGGTCAAAAAGCACGCATACAAGCTTGTATGGCTAATTGTGTTAGAAGAACGTCTTTAAATACATCTACTGTATGCTCTGTTGCTAATGGTATTGATGAAAATACATCAACTATTGAAATGACAATATTCCCCAATCCTACTAATGGAGAGTTAAATGTTACTGTTGATTTACTAAATACTCAAGATTTTACAATCTCTGTGATTAATACTCTTGGTCAAACAGTGAAAGAAGTAAAACAAACACAATCTAACGGAGGGACTGTAAAGATAGATTTATCTAGCAATTCGGCAGGTGTTTACTTTGTAACTTTAAAATCAAAAACACTATCAAAAACAAAACGTATTATTCTTCAATAAGATTTTAATTATTCTTAAAAAAAGTCTTTGCTAAATAAGCAAAGACTTTTTTTTTGAAATTTAACGCTTATTTTAAGTTGTTTCTATTCATAAATAATCGTAAAAAATTATATATTTATATCTTATAAACCCGCACCAATGAAACAATTTGAAACTGATACCTTTTTAATGACTATACATGATGATTTATTAATTGAATTTATGGTCAAAAAAAACATGACTCTTCAGGAAAAAGACGTGTGGGAATCTAGAAGCCTGTCTGTAAATTATATGCCGAATAAAAAATTTCATGTATTAATGGAAGCTGAAGAAAATTTTGATGCATCTGGAGATGCCCGAAGGGCTGGTGCTTCGCAGGAATACTCTAAACATGTGGCAGCTTTGGCACTTTGTAGCAATAAATTACACGAAACTATTATCGGAAATTTATTCTTAAAAATTAATAAACCAATTGTTCCCACTAAATTTTTTGATGATAGAACCAAAGCCTTACAATGGTTAAAAAATGTCACAAAATAATTCTAAACTTTAGCTTTTATTAGTATTTTGTACGTATCTATTTTTTATAGAATCGTTATATTTAAACTACTAAATACGTCAACAAAATGAAGCCTTTCTTTCTACTTTTTTCTCTACTTTTTTTTATTCAAAACTCTAACGCTCAAAATAACCTTCCTCCAGGAGGATATACTAGTATAAATAAAAAAGCAATTAAGTATTATGAAGAAGGAAAGCATAATTATGAGATTCGTAAAGATACAGACGCTGAAAAGCTCTTGAATAAATGCTTACAAGAAGATCCTAATTTTATTGAAGCTCATTCTGCTTTGGCCTATTTACTAATGGAAAAACATAGAACTAAAGAAGCGATTGACCATTTTCAAAAAGCAATCGACATTAACCCTAAATTTTTTCCTCGAAATTTTTATGATTTAGGCTTAGCTCAACTTTTATCAGCAGACTATGAAGGTGCTCAAAAAAATTTAGAAACATATTTAAAATTTGAGCGCATTAATCCAAATACAAAAGAACAAGCCGAACAGTATTTGAAGAATGCAAAATTTGGCGTAAATGCAATGAAAAATCCCCAACCATTTAATTTGGTAAATCTTGGGACAGGCATAAATACTCCTAATTACGAATACTTTCCTGCAATAACAGCCGATGGTAAAACGTTTATGTTTACCCGAAATATTAGAGAAGGCGAAGGTGTAAATGCTCCTCAAAACGAAGATTTTTTTATGAGTAATAAAGTTGGAGATGTATGGCAAAAAGCATTTCCTATTAATTCCGTTAATACACCTGGAAACGAAGGAGCCCCTACACTTAGTGCTGATGGACAAGTGATGTTTTTTGCATCATGTATGGAAATGAGTGGAGATTATGGTTCTTCTGACAGAAAAGGTTATGGTAGTTGCGACATCTTTTATTCTCAAAAAATTAATGGTGTATGGTCGAAAGCTGTAAATGCTGGGCAACAAATAAACACAGCCAATTGGGAAACTCAACCAAGTTTTAGTAGTGATGGTAAAACACTTTATTTTATTAGAGGTTCCGTTACACGTCAAGGAATAAAAAATCCTGACATTTATAGCTCAACCATTGGTAATGATGGTAAATTTGGTGAAGCCGTATTATTATCAAACAACATCAATACCCCGTTTAAAGAAGAAAGTGTATTTATCCATCCTGATAATCAAACATTATATTTTAGCAGCGAAGGGCACCCAGGTATGGGAGGATTAGATATTTTTATGAGTAAACGCCAGTCGGATGGAAGCTGGGGAAAAGCAGTAAACTTGGGTTATCCCATTAATACTGTAACTGACGAAAATAGTTTTTTAGTAGATGCTAATGGTAAAATAGCCTATATGGCAAGTGAAAGAGAAGGTGGATATGGAGGCTTAGATATTTATCAATTTGAATTACCTGAAAACATTCGTCCCGAAAAAATTACTTATGTAAAAGGCTTAACCTTTAATGCAAAAACAAAAGCACCATTAGATGCTTCGTTTGAATTAATAGATTTAGAAACACAACAATCCGTAACTAAAGCCTTTAGTAATAGTGCTGGCGAGTTTTTAGTAACCTTAACTTCTAACCATAACTATTTGGTAAACGTGAGCAAAAATGGTTATTTATTTTATAGCGATAACTTTTCGTTGAAAGATAAAGTGGCAGATTACTCAAAACCATTTCAGCTTCAAATTCCACTACAGCCAATAGATACAGGCTTTACCATTGAATTAAAGAATGTGTTTTTTGATGTGAATAAATGGGATTTAAAGCCTGAATCAAAAGCAGAGTTAGAGAAAATTAGTTCGTTCTTAAAAACAAATTCAACTTTAAAAATTGAATTTGGTGGACATACTGATAATACTGGTGATAAAGTCGCTAATAAAACATTATCTGAAAATAGAGCAAAAGCGGTGTATGATTACATCATTACTAAAGGAGGCATTGCTGCAACACGCTTATCATATAAGGGTTACGGAGATACTAAACCAAAAGTACCAAATGATACGCCAGAAAATAAAGCGAAAAATAGACGAACTGAATTGAAGGTGATATCTAAATAAACAAGAATTACGAATTCATACGAATATACAAATCTATATTTTGAGATTTCAAATACAATACTCGTATCGATAAGTATATTCGTAAATAAATTGGTAATAATTAACTATGATTGTAGCAAAAAATATACATAAAAAATACGGCAACTTAGAAGTACTTAAAGGTGTTGATTTACATATTAAACCTTCCGAAGTAGTATCTATTGTTGGATCTTCGGGGGCTGGTAAAACAACCTTGCTTACTATTTTGGGAACTTTAGATAGAGCTACCTCCGGTGAAATCTTATTTAATAATGAAAATATTACGTCGCTAAACGAAAAAAAATTAGCTGCTTTTCGAAATCAACACATCGGTTTTGTATTTCAATTTCATCATTTGTTACCTGAATTTACTGCTATTGAAAACGTTTGTATTCCTGCCTTTATCAATAAAACTTCTAAAAAAGAAGCAGAGTTAAAAGCTTTGGAATTATTAGATTTATTAGGATTAAAAGAGAGGGCACATCATAAACCATCTGAATTATCAGGAGGAGAACAGCAACGTGTAGCGGTTGCAAGAGCATTAATTAATAATCCTAAAGTGATTTTTGCAGATGAGCCAAGCGGAAACTTAGACAGCGAAAATGCACAAAATTTACATCACTTATTTTTTAAGTTAAGAGATGAATTAAAACAAACCATTGTAGTTGTTACTCACAACGAAACCCTTGCTAATATGGCAGATAGGAAGTTAGTGATGAAAGATGGAGTGATTATTTAAAAATTGACATTAAACATATTCTCATAAAAAAAACAATCAATTATAACAATTTGCGCTATTAGCGTGCTATAAACAAAATACAACTATCAGCTTTTTATCTAACATATCCATTCCGCAATTAAGAGCAATGATTGTAAAACGTAATGCTAATAAGCTTTCTAAGCTTAATCGGTTATTACTTTGGATAAATTACCTGTTTATTATTAGCTTGTTATTTTCTGTTGCCTCCAAATATATTTCTCCTGATAGTTTTTGGATATTAGCTTTTTTCGGACTAGCATTCCCAATTTTTTTATTAGTAAACGTTGGATTTATTATTTATTGGTTTTCGCAATTCCGCGTTCATGGCTTATTTTCAATGATTGCCATTTTAATAAGTGCAAAAACCTGTTTAGGATTTGTTCAAATAGATTTTTCGACTAAAAAAATTTCCAATAAAGATATTAAAGTAATGAGTTACAACTCGATGCTTTTTGATTTGTATAATTGGAGTAAAAATGCACAAAGCAGAAATTTAATTTTAACATCACTTGCCGAAGAAAACCCAGACATCCTATGTTTACAAGAATTTTATACCTCTGAACAAAAAGG
>JANYGR010000153.1 GCA_025359355.1 Bacteroidota bacterium
TTTTCCGTAATAAGCCAAACCAAAAATTACATTTCATGCTTGGATGTTATGATTAGAAACAACATCAGTTTTTTTCATACGACAAACAACTGTACTATCAACTATTAATGTGCGCACTAAGTCGCCCACATCTGCAGTTTCGCCACCTGTAGAGCGAATGTCAATACCGTTATCACGTAAATTTTGCAGCACTTCTTCGGTGCCATTAATAATTGCCGAAATAACTTCTCCAGTAATTAAACCTTTATTGCGACCAATGGTTGATGATAATAAAATATGATTCGTAGCGCCAACGCAAATTAAATCATCAATATTCATAATCACTGCATCTTGCGCAATGCCTTTCCACACGCTTAAATCGCCTGTTTCTTTCCAATAAGTATAAGCTAAAGAAGATTTAGTTCCAGCGCCATCTGCATGCATAATAATGCAATGCTCATCACTACCTGTTAAATAATCAGGAACAATTTTACAAAAGGCTTGAGGAAATAATCCTTTATCTATATTGGAAATCGCTTGATGCACATCTTCCTTAGAAGCAGAAACACCACGTAAATTATATTTTAAATCAGACATGAGCGTATTGTATTAAGCTGTAAATATAAGGCTGAATTTCCGATTGTAAAAGCCTTATTTTGCCTATGATATTAACGAAAACGGCTGTTGGGTTGGTTATAATAGAAACAAAAGTTCTATGTTTCGAGATTACCATTAGTAAATAACGTGTACAACCTCTGGCAACTTTTGAGGTCACAAATTGTGACCTCAAAATTTCAAATATTTATTACTGAAATGATTGAATTAATTGTTTATCTACTAAACGTTAATTTAGTTTCTTATCGGTGATAATACCAACAACTTAAAAATGTTATAACCCATTTTTTTTCTTCTGAATTACTTCATTTAGTGCGTCTTGACAGTCTTTGAAGTCAGGGTGTATTTCGAGTTGTTTTTTATATGTTTTAATAGCAGCATCATATTGTTTTGCTTTTTCTTGTAGTATACCAAGACTAAATAAGTAATTGTTATCTAAATATGCAGCTGTATATAAATCTTTTTGTGCCTTGTCGTCAATATTTAATAAATTATATGTCCAACCTCTACTTGCATAAGCTTTGGCATTTAAATTTTTAAAATATATTGCAAGAGTGTAGTAATATATAGCGGAGTCATATTTTTCTTGCGTATTATACACTTGTCCAATATCTATATAAGTGTAGCCTTTATCTTTTGGATTTCTTTTGATTTCATCTAAGCATAGGTCTATTGTTTTATTGTATTCTTTTTGATTAATAAACTCTTCATATTTACTACTATATAATCGCCTTAAATTATAATTTTCAAGTTGACTTTTTGATTCTTCATCCCACTTTATTTGACTTGTATGAGCATTTGATAAGATTGATGCAATTCGAATTTTATTTATTGTCCAAATAGCAAAAAGTATTGCACCTACTATTAATACTGCCCAAAATAAAATGTTTTTCTTCATGTATTTTTTAATGACTAATTATTAAATTGAGGAATATAAATAAAACACCTGTTAGGTTTTAAAACTTAACTGGTGCTTTCAATTTTTTTACTAACCTACTTTTACTTCCTTTTTTTCTTTCAGAAGTTCCAACACTTCGGCAGCAATTTGTTCGGGAGAAAAACCACACTCTGTATATAATTCGTTTGGTTCGCCATGCTCTATAAATTTATCAGGCATTCCCAAACGCTTTACCTGAGCGGTATAACCGTGATCCGACATGAATTCTAAAATAGCAGAACCTACACCGCCAACGATGGTTCCATCTTCGATGGTAATTATTTTTTTATAACGTGTAAATACTTCATGCAACATCGCTTCATCCAAAGGTTTTGCAAAACGTAAATCGTAATGCGCTGGCGAAACACCATCTTTTTCTAAAGCCTTAATAGCTGTAGCTGCAAAGTTTCCAGGATGCCCTAACGATAAAATAGCAATATCTTTTCCGTCTTTCAATTTACGACCAGTACCAATTTCTATTTTTTTGAAAGGTGTTTTCCAATCTACCATCACGCCATTTCCTCGCGGATAGCGAATACTGAACGGCGCTTGTATTTCATCTAACTGTGCGGTGTACATCAAATTACGTAACTCTTCTTCATTCATGGGCGCACTCACAATCATATTGGGTATGCAACGGAAATAAGCAATGTCAAACGCGCCATGATGTGTTGGTCCGTCAGCGCCTGCAATACCGCCTCTATCCAAACAAAGCACTACTTTTAAATTTTGTAAAGCAACATCATGTACCACTTGATCGTAGGCGCGTTGCATAAATGATGAGTAGATGTTGCAATAAGGAATCATGCCCTGCGTGGCTAATCCTGCACTAAATGTTACAGCATGCTGTTCGGCAATACCCACGTCAAATGCTCTATCTGGCATCGCTTTCATCATAATGTTTAATGAGCAACCACTTGGCATAGCAGGTGTAATGCCCATTATTTTTTTATTTTGTTCAGCTAATTCTACAATGGTGTGTCCAAATACATCTTGGTATTTAGGCGGTTGTGGCTCTTTCGGAACGATCTTAATAATTTCGCCAGTATCTTTATTAAACAATCCTGGTGCATGCCAAGTTGTTTCATTTCCTTCTTCCGAGAACTTATAACCTTTTCCTTTTTTAGTTAAAACGTGTAATATTTTTGGTCCAGGAATGTCTTTTAAATCAGACATTATTTTAGTTAATCGAACGACGTCATGCCCGTCAATTGGCCCAAAATAACGGAACTTCAACGATTCAAATAGATTGCTTTGTTTTAATAACGACGTTTTTACAGCGTTTTCGAGCTTACTAGCAATCTCTTGTGCGTTAGGTCCGAACTTGCTGATTTTCCCTAGTAAGTCCCAAACTTTATCTTTTGTTTTATTGTATGTGTGCGACGTTGTAATGTCTGTTAAATAATCACGTAAAGCCCCAACGTTAGGATCGATGCTCATGCAATTATCATTTAACACTACTAATAAATTACTATTGGTAATGCCCGCATGGTTTAAGGCTTCAAACGCTTGACCAGCCGTCATAGAGCCATCACCAATAACTGCTATATGTTGTTTATCTTTTAATCCTAAATATTGACTTGCAACAGCCATACCTAAAGCGCCACCAATGGATGTAGATGAATGCCCTACGCCAAAAGTATCATATTCGCTTTCCGAACGTTTAGGGAATCCGCTGATTCCTTTGTAAATTCGGTTTGTATGAAACACATCTCTGCGTCCAGTTATAATTTTATGCCCATAAGCTTGGTGACCTACGTCCCACACTAATTGATCGTATGGTGTGTTAAACACATAATGCAAAGCCGTTGTTAACTCGACTACACCCAAAGACGCACCAAAATGCCCGCCTTTAACTGATACAACATCAATGATGAACTGACGCAACTCTGCACAGAATTGTTCTAATTCGTCTTCTTTTAATTTTTTTAAATCTGCTGGCGAATTAACTTTTGCCAACAAATTACCAGGAATAATCCCTGAACCTTTTACAATTTCCATCCTTACAAAGATAAATTATTTTCTCACATCTAAAAACGTGGTTTTTAACACGTTATTGCCCACTTACCTGTTAATGTTCGTTAATAAAACAATGCAAAGAGATTTAAGTTTACGATTCTGATTTTCAACACTAATTGTTGTTTTAACACAGAGGTTTGGGGAGTGAGAGTTCATGTTTTTTTAACACAGAGGTTTGGAGAAATAGGAGTCCACAGATTTTTTTCACAACATAGTTACATAGGGTACATAGATTTAAAACGCGTAGACTTTCTATGAGCTCTCTGCGTTTAAAGGTTCTAATCAAAGAAATCATCTGAGAAATTCATCAAATATACTTTTTCGGTTGCTCTTGTAAATGCAGTATAGAGCCAACGTATGTATTCGACATTCATCATTTCTGCTGTTAAATACCCTTGATCGATAAATACACATGGCCATTGTCCGCCCTGTGCTTTATGGCAGGTAACAGCATAATTAAATTTAACCTGCAACGCATTAAAATAAGGATTGTTGCGCAAGTATGATAATCGAAGTCCTTTGATGGGTTGATCAGCTACATCTTCCATCACTCGTTCAAATAATTCTTTTTGCTGTTCTTTAGTTAAAGCTGAGGTATCTGTATTAATGGAATCTAATACCAAATTAAGGGTTACTTCCGGAGCATCAGGATAATCGCATAATTGCACCACGCATTCTGCAAAATGAAAGCCATATAACTCTCTACGAGCTACAATTTTTTTAATCTGTAAACTATCGCCGTTGGCTATAAAACCAGCTTCTGTTTTTTCGTCGAGCCAAAAATAATTATTTTTAACCACCATCATTAAATCACCACCACACAAATCATCATCCATATAACGTATTCGAGCTCTAACAGCTTGATTAAATAAATTGGCTCTTTTATTACTACGTGTTACAACCAACACATCGTTATACCCATATTTGCTATAAGCACTGTTCATCGCATCTTCCAGATCATCACCACTCAAACGAATCACATCTGCATGCGTATGTAATTTTGGGAATTCGGAACTCACATTTGCAATACACTCACGTAAATGAGTCGCGTTTTTTAATATACCACTCGCGTCTTGTTGTCGTGCAACTTGTTTTAATTCAATAAATTTGATATTTAAATGATACGCCGCTTTTAAATAATCAATATTTAAGGCAGGACTATCACTACTGCCAACAGGTGGTAATTGAGCAGTATCACCCACTAAAATCAGTTTACAATTATCTCCAGAAAACACATATTCAAATAAGCTTTCTAAAAGTGAACCATACACCGAATCAGAGGTAGGATTATCTAAGCCTATCATCGATGCTTCATCTACAATAAAAATAGTGTTGCGATGTAAATTCTCTCCTAAGGAAAATGCAACGCCGCCATCGGCAGTAGGTATCTTACGAAATATTTTTTTATGAATTGTTTGTGCTGGTCGTTGCGAATAATTTGATAAAACCTTTGCAGCCCTTCCTGTAGGCGCTAATAGAGCGCTTCGCCATTTAAAGGATGGTAATGTTTTAGAAAGAGCGGCTACCATATTGGTTTTGCCAGTACCTGCATATCCTTTGATAACCATGATTTCACGCTCCGATGAATTGGTAATGAATTCGGATAATAAGCTAATTAAATCTGATTGATCCGGTGTAGGAACAAAGCTCAAATAACTCAAAAAAATAGAGGTAAAAGATTGTTTATTGGAAGCTTGATTCACGTGTAATTTTTTGGTTAAATTAGGTATTATCCTGACTATACTAAAAAATAATATGACCAATTTCAGAAATGATAAAATCAACTCTATTATTTACTGTATTTAGAGAATTTTGAATTTATTTCTTATATCCCCTTAAACTACCGTTCATATAAATTGTTATTTAACTAAACCATAAACAACCTATCTTTAAGCTTTAAATTTCTTTTGAATGAAAACAACTATATTATTTTTACTTGTTATAATTGCTTTTACATCCAATGCTCAAATGCCAGGTGGTATGGGAGGTATGAATATGAAAGGCATGAAAGATCCTAAAATGGGACGTGTTTACGGAAAGGTACTTGATGCTAAAACCAATGAACCTGTAGAGTTTGCTTCTATACAAGTACTATGGTTTAATAAAGATAGTTTGTTGGGTGGTACTTTAGTGAAATCTAATGGAGATTTTTCGGTAGATGGTCTTCCATCTTTTGGACAAGTGCGTGTTAAGGTTAAATTTATTGGCTATAAAGATTATTTACAAAAAGTATATATCGTACCTCCTGATAAAGTTGAACAAGATTTAGGTGATATAAAATTGAGCGTAGATGAAACTCAATTAAATGAAGTTGAAGTGTCTGCTGAAAAAAGTACAGTTACTTTATCTATTGATAGAAGAACGTATAATGTTGATAAAGATTTATCTGTTAAAGGCGGTACTGCTGTTGACGTGATGAAAAACGTACCGGGTGTAACCGTTGATGCAGACGGTAATGCGCAGTTGCGAAATCAATCGCCTACTATATTTGTAGATGGACGACCTACAACGTTAACCTTACAACAAATCCCTGCAGATCAAATAGAACGTGTAGAAGTAATTACCAATCCATCAGTAAAATTTGATGCGAGCGCTACGGGTGGTATTTTAAATATTATTATGAAACGTAATGCTAAACCTGGATATAATGGAATGTTGATGGGATATATTGGAACAGGCGATAGATACGGTGGCATGGGAAACTTAAATGTAAAAGGTGGTCCGTGGAATGTGTCTTTAATGTATTCATACAACCAAGGATTTAATAATAACAATGGTTACACTAATCGTACACAATTAAATGATACTACAGGATTGGCAACTGGAACGTTCAATCAAAATAACATTGCGCGGATGTTTAACCAATTTAATTTTGGTAAAATTGGTGTTGATTACAATATCAATAATAGAAATACCATTACACTCAGCGAAATGATTGTTGGCGGGCAGTTTAACACCAATGACATGCAAAACTATAGTGCTCAATATGGTTCAATTGGTCTTTCTGGAAATAGAATTAATAATCAGCACGCTAAATTCCAAAATTACAATACTCAGATATTGTATAAAAAAACATTTCCAAAAGTTGGGAAAGAGTTAACCTTTGATATCAATCATAATCATACAGATTCACAAAACGGTTATTTATTTTCTACCTATGTTGATAATAGTAATTTCTCAACTTTTCAAAAAAATGATGGCGGAACCTTAGCTGATCAATTTGTATTTCAAGCCGATTATGTAAATCCTATATCAGAAACTAAGAAATTAGAATTAGGTGTAAAAGGATTTTATAAAACTACTGATAGCCATAATAGTACTTTTAATGATACACTTAATCAAGATAATTATATTAAAGATCCAAATATGAGTAATCACTATACCATTACTGAAATGGTAAATGCAGCTTATATTAATTATTCTTCTAAAACCTTCTGGAACATCAATTACCAAGGCGGATTACGCTTCGAACAATCTTATTACAAAGGAAAAATAACCGATAAAAATTTAGAATTTTCATACAACTATCCATCGACTGGCGATGATCTTTTAAAATCATTATTCCCTGCAATTTATTTTTCTAAAAAAGGAAAAAATAATCAAGAGTGGCAATTAAATTTTAGTAGAAAAATAACTCGCCCTAACTTTTTTCAGTTAATGCCTTTTGTGATGTTTGCTGATAACCAAAACAGACGAATTGGAAATCCACAATTAAAGCCAGAGTTTAAAAACATTGCGGAATTAAATTACAATAAAATATTTACAAAAGGTAGTTTCTTAGGTTCTGGTTATTTTAGATACGAAGAGCAGCCTATTACGGAAATAGCTTATTACAGCCCAAATCCAGGCGAGTCTAATATTTTAATCAACACAACCGTAAATGGAAATAACAGTATTCGTTATGGTATAGAAAATACGTTGAAATTAACTTTGTTTAAAAATTTAGACATGACCTTAAATGCTAATGCTTTTTATATATACATCAAAGGAATGGTTGTGCAGAATCA
>JANYGR010000179.1 GCA_025359355.1 Bacteroidota bacterium
CATAAAGAAAGGCCTAATCCCCAACCGCGTTTTTTAGTAGTAAATCCAGGCTTAAACACAGATTTGAATTTAGATTTATGAATACCCTTACCCGAATCTTTGATGTCAATAGATACGCCTTCAGGAATATCAGTAATGGTAATTGTTAACTCACCTTTTCCATCCATCGCATCTACTGCATTTTTACAAATATTTTCGATAACCCATTCAAATAGTGGAACCGATAGTTGAGCGTGTAATTCTGTATCAGGCAGATGTAACTTGTAATTTACATTTTTAGATGTTCTGGTCTTTAAATAATCGATAGCATTTCTCACGACCAAACAAATGTCTTCATCTTGTAATGTAGGTTGAGAGCCAATCTTAGAGAATCGTTCAGTGATCATGTTTAAGCGCATCACATCCCGATTCATTTCAACTACGATGGACTCATCTGTTCCACTGGATCTTAGATAATCGATCCACGCCATTAAAGACGATAGAGGCGTACCTAATTGATGCGCTGTTTCTTTACTCATACCAACCCATACTTGGTCTTGTTCGGCTTTACGTGCCGTGCTAAATAAAATATAAGCTATTAGAAGAAACAAACCAATAACTCCAAATTGTATATAGGGATAATACTTTAATTGTATAAGTAAAGGTGACTGCTCATAAAAAATATAATTTTTGGAACCTTCTCCTAAATCCACTAAAATAGGGGTGTTTTGAAGTTCCATAAATTGAATAATAGCAGCTGATTTTTCCGGAGTATTGATTTTTGTAGAATCAATATTACCATAAGAAATGATATTCGATTTAGAGGAATCAGTGTAAATAACAGGAACTGCGGCACTGTTAATTGCAACTTCTGAAATAAATGATTTAATTAAACTATCAAATACAACCTTAATATCATTGAATAAACGACTGTCTTTATAATATAAATAATTTTTTTGTCCTCGGTAAACCTCTATTTCTACAGGTTCGTAAAGGGATTTCATTGTAACTAATTCTTTTTGTAAAGCAATTTTATCGTTAGCGATAACAGAATCTAAATTTCTACTAGCTGTAACATTATTTTTTTCATCAGTTAAAATAACAGGTACCGTTGTATTATCTTGCAATACTTTTAATACAAAAGAAATATCTGATAAGTCGCTATTGAGCTGTTTAGTGGCTAAAGCGTATAGCTCAGCTTTTTTACGTTCTTCTGTTTTTAATTTTTGAAATAAATCATTGGTGAATTTTACAAGCTTGGCTTTTTTCTGAACAGCTTCGGCCCATAGGGTAACTTTTTTTTGTTCATCGTTAGCGATACGATTCACTAAATTATTAGTGTACCAAAGTGATGTAAATACAATGCCAATAGCTACTATAAACAGTATCCATTTCCATTGTTGTTTTTTTGAGTAGATATTCATGCTTTTACGTAACTAAAATAGTTATTATAAAACGCTAATGCAAACAAGATATTGTTTTCTATACGAATATATACTGCTAGTATTGACCAATAAAAAAGCATGTTAAAACGGATATCCAATTCCAAAATTGAGAATAGTAGTATTTCTGATAGGCTGTTTGTCAAAAGTCCAGCGGTTGTTTTCGGCATATTGTGGATCGCGAATACGAACAGCAGCATCTAAACGAAGTACAAAAAAACTAAAATCATATCGTATACCAAATCCACTACCTATTGCTATCTCCTTATAAAATCTAGTGACATCGAGATCTCCATTTGGTTTATTTGGGTTTTTATTAAGCGTCCAAACATTACCTGCATCAACAAACCAAGCACCATAAAAGGATTTAAAAATATGGAATCTATACTCCACATTACTTTCTAATTGTACATCACCAATTTTGTCGTAGCGAGCTGTAGAATTTGATGGATCGTAGCTTCCAGGGCCTAACGTTCTGGCTCTCCAAGCTCTAATCCCATTTGGACCACCACTAAAAAAACTTTGTTCGTATGGCAATACGGGGAGGTTAGCTAAAGGTTTGCCAATACCTCCAGCAAAGCGGTATACTAATTTATCTAATTTTCTAATTTTAAAATATAAACGATAGTCAATTTCTGCTTTTAAAAATTGAGAAAATGGAATACTAAATAATTTATATCGGCCGAGGCTGTCTTTTGGTTGTTCCGTAACATTATAAAATCCTCTTAATATACTACCAGATGAACTTAACGTGATTTTGAGATAGGTCAGCGTATTTTTTTTAGGTACATTTTGATTGTTGTACGTAGCCGATAACTTTGATAGGGTTGTTAAGTGGTCTTGAAAAGCATTCAATAAAAAATAATCCTTAGAGCTATATAATGTTGCTTGGTAGGCATCTGTTAATTGAGCTTTCACGGTATATGCCTCTAGAGGAACAATATCATACGTTAACAATCCTTTACTATTTGTAAACCTAAATCCATACGACACATTAGCGATGGTTCGTGTAAATAATTGACTTGATTGATAATTAAGTGAGGCGTTTAAAATAGTTTTAGGTTGTGAAAAAAAACGTTTTTCTTTTTCGTTTTTTTTATAATAAAATAAGGTGAAAGGGAATAAGGGTTTAGGAAAATAAATACTTAATTCAGGTCCAAATTGAAAGGTGTTAAAAATCTTTTGAAGATTAGTTAAATCTGCAGAAGTTTCGCTGCTATTTAATGCTTTTTGTGCCGTTAGCGAACCTTTTAATTTAAGCTCTACTAATTCAGCCCCTTTAAAGGCATTTTTATTTTGAAACACAATATTGCCAGCAACTCCTAAGTTACCAGACGTGTTCGTGCCTTCTACTTCCATAGTGATGGCTTGCTTTACAACAGGCTGGCAAACAATATAACAATCTAATTTATCTGAGTAATAAGGGTTTTTAACGTATTGCAAAAAAACAGTCTTGAATACTTTTAATCCTGTTAATTCTTTATAAGTATCTTCTGCTAAATCTTGTTGATACAATTGTTCGGGTGCTACTGATACACATCTTGAAATGTCTTTACGTTTAAATAATAATTTATTATTATGCAGGAAAGTAATGCCGTTATAAAGTGTCGTGTCCTTCATGTAAATATCAGATGCCTTGCCTCTAAATTCAGGGATAGTTTCAGGAATAACATAGATATTTTGTAAGTAAAAACGCGGATGATTTCTATAAACAAGCGAATCGTTTGATGCAGAATAGGGCTCAGAATATTTATTGATTACTAAGGTGAGATGAACGTTGTTGCCTGTTAAATTAGTATCTACAAGGTATTTTATGTATTCAGAGGCAAATAAGAAAAATCCATTATTGAGTTGATTATTTGTAATTCTATTTCTTTCTTTTTGTAAAATGATTTCATTGTACACACCGCCTCGCTTAATGAAAGAAGCGGTTGTGTCTTTATAAATAAATTGTTCGAGTAAGGGATCCTCTATGTTATAAGATAAGGATTGGATAGTATAAGGAGTAGATTTTGAAATTTTATAATAGATTTTAGCACGCTTATGTTTTTTATTTAATACGACACTATCTTGTACTTTAGAATCGAAATAACCATTAGAAAATACATATTGTTGTATTTGATTTACTGTAATCTTAGTTAACGAAGGATCCAGTATTACTGGGGCTTCACCTGCTTCTAATATACTTTCTCTAAAGGTGAGCTTTTCTTTATTTTTAAGTTTAGGAAGTTTAGCCGTTTTGCCTTTTGCAATTCGTTTTTCGTTTTTAACCGCAATTTTAGCTAAGCGCTTTTCGTTTATTTTATCGTATCTCAGATTTCGTTTTTCTTTATAGGCCAACATTTTTTGTTGATTCACCTGATTATATAGCCATAAATTAAACCGAAATAATTTTAAAATTTTTCGATTAGGCTTTTGTCTGATAAAGGCTTCTATCTCTGATTTTTCGAGAGAAGTACCATTGTTAGCAACGGTGTTTTTTTCAACTAAATATTCGTTTTCAGCTAAGTGTTTTTTAATATTACATGAGCTGGTAAATATTAACACGAATATACATATTATCGTACCTCGCCAAAATAAGGAAGGATAATTAAAAAAAGTATGAATATAAATCTTAAAGCTCAATTGGATTAATTACATTTATAATCGGCTAATTTAGGCTTTAAAAATGATTAGTAAAAACCAGATAAAGTTTATTCAATCCCTTCACTCTAAAAAAAATAGGGATCAGGAACAGTTATTTATAATTGAGGGTGTGAAATTAGTAAGTGAATTTTTGTTAACCTCTCATTTTGAAATACACTCAGCTTATGGAACACTTGATTTTATTGATAGTAACAAACATATCATTGAAAAATCAAAAGTCGTAATTAATGAAATATCTGAAGAAGAATTAAAAAAAATTAGCCTACAAACCTCTCCAAATCAAGTTTTAGCAGTTATTAAAGCAAAAAAAGTCCCACTTAACGTAGAACTATTAAATGCTTCAATAAATTTGTTTTTGGATGATATCAGAGATCCTGGTAATTTAGGTACTATTATCCGTATTGCAGATTGGTTTGGTATTAAACAAATTATTTGTTCGCCAACTTCTACGGAATTGTATAATCCCAAAGCCTTGCAAGCTAGTATGGGCGCAGTTTTGAGAGTAAATGTTATTTACGCAGAGTTTAACGATTTGAAAAATGATTTAAAAAATGTTCCTATATATGGAGCTATTTTAAACGGACAAAATATTTATAAATCTACTTTACAAAACGGACTTATTATAATAGGAAATGAAGCAAATGGTATTTCTGAAAACATTTTAAAACAGGTAACTCATCCCATAACTATTCCAGCAGCAACTAATAACGGAAGCGAATCGCTTAATGCAGCTAATGCTTGTGGAATGATTTGT
>JANYGR010000198.1 GCA_025359355.1 Bacteroidota bacterium
ATACTCAAGAATCTTTACTTTTCAACACCAGTTAATTTTTGAGGGGGGCTGACCATTTTATAAAAAATGAAAGTGCAATAAAATCAATGCTTATGGAGGATTTTATTGCTTTTTTTATATCTTTCCGTCCGCTAATGATTACTAAACTTAATTATTCTGTAATAATTACTAAGTATTTAGAGCTAGACCAAAAATCTTCAGCGTTTATAATTTCAATTTTTTCAACTGTTTTTTCGCCTACCAATTTATAAGAACTTGTTGGGTGATTAGACACTATTTTAGCCTTTTTAGCGCCAATATTAATTGAAGAAGTATTTGATACATCTACTTTAGTAAAATAATCTTTGTTGAAATTATCTTTTAATTTAGTTGTTTTACCAATACCAATAAAACCACCTTCTTTTGTAATAACACCTTTTTCAGTTAATTCTTTTTTAGTTCCAAAAGCGTAGTAAGCTGCATTTAATTTTTCCGTTTTAACTGAACTTTCTTTTTCTACATTTTCCAAGTTCATAACGATGTTACTTAACTCGATATTTTTAGCTTCTAACGATGCTTTTAATTCTCCGATTTCACCGTCTTTACTATCAATTTGAGCTTGTAAGCTAGCAATCATTTGTTCTAAACCAGTAATTTTAGATTTAGAATCTTTTAATTTAGCACTTAACGAACCGATACGGTTTTTGTTTTTCGCTAGTAAGTCATAAATCGCTTGAATATCTTCTTTAATAGATTCTTCTTTGCTTTTTACATCTCCACTTTGATTATGACCTGAAACAATTTTTTCTTTTTCTTTAATCGCATTCAAGTTATCTTGAATTTCATTGAAAGCACTTACAAATTCTTGTACAGCTGCTTCTTTTTCCGATAACTTACCTGATAATTCTCCATTTACTCCAGATAAACTATCTGCTAATGGATTTCCTTCTTTTTCCGCACTTCCGCAAGAAGTTGTAAATAAACTTGATACAGACAGGACAATTGCTGCAATTATAATTTTTATTGATTTCATGTTGTTTGTTGTTTTACTTTATTTTAATAATGTTTGCAAATGTATGTATTAATATACTTATTATGATAAAGTAACCCATAAATTCACATTTTTTAATAGTTTAGTTTATCTTATATTTACACAATTAGAAGCGTTTTATGAACAACAAATTCAGTTTTTATTCAATAAAGTAAAAAATTAATGAGTGATTTCTTCAAACGTATATTTTCGATAGCCATCGTTTCGGGTTTGTGCTTACACTTTTGCTTAATTTTTATATACGCGTCTCCTTTCAATTTAAAATCCGAAAAACTAAAGTTTATCAGTTGGTATTATATCTATCCTTATTTTCACCAGCAATGGAGCTTATTTGCGCCCACTCCAAAAAAACACATGGCATTATATGTTCGTTATAAAATAAGTAATAACTGGGCGGCTTGGGAAAACTTACTTCAAAAACACATAAATCAACATCAATCCAATGTATTAATGGGTAATGAAACAACCGTTTTATTGTACAGCAACTCCCTCATCTATTTAATTAACACACTTGGCTCAGAAAAACAAGTATTTACAACCGAACCAGCGGATATCAATTTTCAAATAGTGAAACATGAAGTGCAAAATGAGATCAAAAACTACGGTCAAATACCTGCACCAACCAACTTTGAAATCATCGTTACTTCCCATGAAAATAATACTACAAAAACGGGTTACTTTAAAAATTTAAGTTTACAATAAACACACTTGTTACATATTTATTTAACTCCAAAAAACAGCCCAAAGAAATTGGATGGTTTAGAAATGCATTGTATCTGTTTATTATTTATAAAATCTTTATTAATGTTATTCATTTCGATACCTTATTTTCAGCCCACAACTTAATTTATAGTGCTCCTAAACATACTGGTTCTATTAGAGATTTAGCATATCTACTCACTAATTATTATTCAAACATAACGAGCATCATTTGTTTGACAACGGCATTTTTATTAGCATGTATTGGCTTGTTCAAAAAATCAAATTACATTACCAATACTGTATTATGGTTAAGTCTCATTAACCTCAACAATTACCTTTACCCCACTCTAACAGCTGGCGATTATTTACTCAATCAATTATTATTATTTAATATTTTTTTCAGTTTCAAACCATCAACTCATCCGTTTATTCAAGATTTAAAAACTGCCCTACATAATACTGCCCTAATTGGAATTAAAGTTCAAATTTGTTTAGCCTATTTTTTAGCTGCGCTTTTTAAATTAAGTGATGCGGATTGGCTTGATGGAACTGCCTTATGGGATACAATACAAATTCCAGAATACTCTAATGTCTTATTAGCTTGCTTACCGATGCCAGTATGCACAGGCTTAACCTACCTCACTATCATCTATCAACTAACATTTCCTATAATGGTATTTATTAGTTCAACTAAAAAATATGTGTTTACCTTTGGTATCATACAACATCTAATCATTGCATTAGCAATGGGTCTCTTTAGTTTTGGAATAATAATGATGATTTGTTACATCCTATTTTTAAAATATGATGATCGTTCTAGAACAACCGTAAATCCTTAATAAATAAGCATTTCTAACATGCAGTTTTCAGGAGATGGATCAACCTAAATATTTTAACTACTTGCTAATCAATAAACTAAATATTTTTATATTTAAGATAATTCCTTATTTTTGCAACCCTTATTTAAAAACATAATATGAACGAATCAGTAATTTATTTAGTACCTGCATTAGGAATTGTAGGATTGATAGTAATGGCCATAAAATCTGCTTGGGTTAGTAAGCAAGATGCTGGCGATAAAAACATGCAAGAGTTAGCTGGCTACATCGCAGATGGCGCAATGGCTTTCTTAAAAGCAGAATGGAAAGTGTTAAGTATTTTTGTTGTGTTTGCAGCAGCTTTGTTAGCATACTCAGGAACTATACATGAAGTACATGGTAAAGCCATTCACTCTAGTTGGGTTATTTCTGTAGCCTTTATTATAGGAGCTGTGTTTTCTGCAACTGCAGGATACATCGGTATGAAAGTAGCTACTAAAGCGAACGTTCGTACAACGCAAGCAGCTCGTACAAGTTTAAAGCAAGCATTAAAGGTATCTTTTACAGGGGGTACTGTTATGGGCTTAGGTGTTGCTGGTTTAGCAGTATTTGGCTTAGGTGGCTTATTCATCGTTTTCTTAAAAATGTTTCATGTAGTTGATGTTGATAGCGATCAAATGAAAACGGCTATTGAAGTATTAACTGGATTCTCTTTAGGTGCTGAATCTATTGCTTTATTTGCGCGTGTTGGTGGTGGTATTTATACAAAGGCTGCTGACGTTGGTGCTGATTTAGTTGGTAAAGTAGAAGCTGGTATTCCTGAAGATGACGTTCGTAATCCTGCAACTATTGCGGATAACGTAGGTGATAACGTAGGTGACGTTGCTGGTATGGGTGCCGATTTATTTGGTTCTTATGTGGCAACTATTTTAGCAACGATGGTATTAGGACAAGAAATTGTAATCGAAAAAGTAAATGGTATTTATGTTTTAATAATAAAACACAAAACCTTTTTTTGTAAAATTATTAAAATCATTAAAAAATGTGAATTTATAGATTACCTTGCCTTAATAGTTAGATTAATCCATACATTTGCAACTCAAAAAAATAAAGTAAAACAACCAACAACATGAAATCAATAAAAATTATAGTTGCAGCAATCGCTTTGTCTGTATCAAGTTTATTTACAACTTCTTGCGGAAGTGCAGAAAAAGAAGGAAATCCATT